>JBGARM010000351.1:0-3580 GCA_044230215.1 Thermoanaerobaculia bacterium
CGGCCGTGCCGACGCGGGGCGCCGCGGCGCCGAGCGCGACCGCCTCGAGCGCAGCCTCGCGCGCCTCGCCGGCGCCATCGTGCCGCGCACGAGCGCGGCGCTCGACGCGGCGCGGATCGGCTTTCTCAACGGCGACGTGACCTTCGCGTTGCTCCTCGAGCTGTTCAACGACTGGTTCCATGCGCGCATCGAGCTGTCGAGCGCCGAAGCCGCCCGCTACGGCATCTGGGCCGAGTCCCAGGCACTCGCCGGCGCCCCCCTCGCACCGATCGCGACGATCGACCCCCTCGCACTGATCGCCCCGGAGCCCCGACCATGAAGCGCCCGTCCGCCCTGTTGCTGCTCCTCGCCTGCGCCCTGACGCTGCTCGCCGCCGGCGCCTGCTCGTCCCCGAAGAGCGCCGGCGAGGCTGAGCTCTGGACCTGCCCGATGCATCCCACCTACGTGACCGACCACCCCGGCACCTGCCCGATCTGCAACATGGATCTGGTGCGGAAGGCCAAGCCGGCAGTGACGGAGACCGCCGAGCCGAGCGCCGCCGGAGAGCGGAAGATCCTCTTCTACCGCAGTCCAATGGATCCCGCGGAGCCGGGCTGGCGACGGTCGGAGGCAGCCCGGAGTCCCTGCGCCGGGCCGGCGTAGTGACCGCGGTCGCCGCCGTCGGCCGGCTGACGCGCAGCGTGCGCGCCGCCGGCTCGGTGGTCGCCGACGAGCGCCGCCAGGTGCGCGCCCAGGCGAAGATCTCCGGCTGGGTCGAGAAGTTGGCGGTGAACGCCACCGGCCTCTACGTGCACAAGGGGGCGCCGGCGATGTCGGTCTACTCGCCGGCGCTGCTCGCGGCGCAGAGCGACTACCTCCTCGCCCGCGACGCCGCCAACCGTTTCGCCGGCTCGCAGCTGCCCGAGGTGCGCCGCGGCGGCCAGGACCTCCTGGTCGCTGCCCGCCGCCGGCTCGAGCTCCTCGACGTGCCGGAGAGCTTCATCGTCGAGCTCGACCGCACGCGCACGGCGCAGCGCACCGTCGACCTGCTCGTTCCGGCGAGCGGCTTCGTGACCGCGAAGTCGGTCGTCCAGGGGCAGGAGATCACCCCCGGCATGGAGCTCTACACGGTGACCGATCTCTCGACCGTCTGGGTGGAGGCGGCCTTCTTCGAGTCCGAGGCGCGCTGGATCGCCATCGGCCAGCCGGCGAACATCCACCTGCCGTACGACGATCGCAAGAACCTGACAGCGAAGGTCACCTACGTCTATCCCACCGTCGACGCCGCCGCGCGCACCCTCACGGCGCGCTTCGAGCTGCCCAATCCGGGCTTTGCTCTGCGCCCCGGGATGTTCGTCGACGTCGAGTTCGAGATCGATCTCGGCGAGGGCGTGCTGATCCCCGCCTCGGCGGTGATCGACTCGGGGCTCAGGAAGGTGGTCTTCGTCGAGAGCGCCGCCGGCAAGCTCGAGCCGCGCGAAGTCGAGACCGGCGAGAGGAGCGGCGACTCGGTGGCGATCGTGCGCGGCGTCGCCGCGGGCGAGCGGGTCGCGACGCGCGCCAACTTCCTGCTCGACGCCGAGTCGCGGATCACCGGCGCCGCGCCGCAGCCCCTGCCGGCGTCCGCCCCGCCTGCCGGAGACCCCCGGTGATCCGCAAGGTCATCGAGTTCTCGGCCCGGAACCGCGCGCTCGTCCTGCTGGCGGTGGCGATGCTGTGCGTCGTCGCGGTCGCGATCCTGGGCACGATCCGCCTCGACGCGCTGCCCGACCTCTCGGATACCCAGGTCATCATCCTGTCGCGCTGGGACCGCTCGCCCGACCTCCTCGAGGACCAGGTCACCTACCCGATCGTGAGCTCGCTCCTGGGGGCGCCTTCGGTCAAGGCGGTGCGCGGCTTCTCGGACTTCGGCTACTCGTTCGTCTACGTCATCTTCGAGGATGGCACCGACCTCTACTGGGCGCGTTCGCGGGTACTCGAATACCTCTCCAAGATCCAGGGCAGCCTTCCCGAGGGCGTTCGCACCGAGCTCGGTCCCGACGCCACCGGCGTCGGCTGGGTCTATCAGTACGCCCTCGTCGACCGGGAAGGCAAGCACTCGCTCGACGAGCTGCGCTCGCTCCAGGACTGGACGCTGCGCTACGCCCTGCAGAGCGTTCCAGGAGTCGCCGAGGTGGCGTCGATCGGCGGCTACGTCAAGCAGGTGCAGATCGTCGTCGATCCGAATCGCCTGGCCTCCTACGGGGTGCCGATCGGCGAGGTCGTGGCGGCGGTGCAGGCGTCGAACAACGAGAGCGGCGGACGCCTCATCGAGTGGAGCGGCGCCGAGTACATGGTGCGCATCCGCGGCTACGCCAAGACTCTCGACGACTTCGGCGACGTCGTGCTGCGCGCCGGCCCGTCGGGGGTGCCGCTCCGGGTGCGCGACGTGGCGACGGTCGAGCTCGGCCCGGAATCGCGCCGCGGCGTCGGCGACCTCGACGGCAAGGGGGACGCCGTCGGCGGCATCATCGTCATGCGCCACGGCGAGAATGCCTTGAACGTCATCCGCCGGGTGGAGGCGAAACTCGACGATCTCAAAGCGAGCCTGCCCGCGGGCGTCGAGGTGGTGACGACCTACGACCGCTCGGACTTGATCCTGCGCGCCCTCGGCACGCTCAAGCACGAGCTGGTGCTCGAGATGATCGTCGTCTCGCTGGTCATCCTGCTCTTTCTCTGGCACTTCCCGTCGGCGATCGTGCCGATCGTGACGATTCCGATCTCGGTGTTGCTGTCGTTCATCCCGCTCTACCTGCTCGGCATCTCGGTCAACATCATGACCCTCGCCGGGATCGCGATCTCGATCGGCGTCCTGGTCGACGGCGCCATCGTCGAGGTCGAGAACGCCTATAACCGGCTGCATCTGTGGGAGGTCGGCGGGCGCAAGGGGGACTTCCACGAAGTCCGCCTCGAAGCGTTGAAAGAGGTCGGGCCGTCGGTCTTCTTCTCGCTGCTGGTCATCGCCGTCGCCTTCCTGCCGATCTTCGCCCTGGTCGACCAGGAGGGGCGCCTGTTCCGGCCGCTCGCCTGGTCGAAGAACCTGGCGATGCTGCTCGCGGCGCTCCTCGCGGTGACGCTCGACCCGGCGCTGCGCATGCTCTTCGCGCGCATGGACCCGTTCACCTTCAAGCCGCGCTTCCTGGCGAAGATCGCCTCCGGTCTCTTCGTCGGCACCTACTACGCCGAGGAGCGTCATCCGGTGAGCCGCGCCATCCACCGCCTCTACGATCCGGCCTGCCGCTTTGTGCTCCGGCGGCCGAAGACGGTGATCGCGATCGCGCTCGTGATCCTCGCGGCGTCGCTGCCGCTCTACTTCCAGCTGGGCTCCGAGTTCATGCCGCCGCTCGCCGAGGGCTCGATCCTCTACATGCCGACGACGCTCCCCGGCATCGCCATCGGCGAGGCGCAACGGGTGCTCGAGCTCCAGGACGGCATCCTCGCCGGCTTCCCCGAGGTCGAGCGCGTCTACGGCAAGGCCGGGCGGGCCGAGACCGCGACCGACCCGGCGCCGCTGTCGATGTTCGAGACCGTCGTGCACCTCACGCCGCGCGCGCAGTGGCCC
>JBGARM010000352.1:0-3566 GCA_044230215.1 Thermoanaerobaculia bacterium
GTGGGCCGGCAGCTCGTGCGACCGGGCGAACACGGGCCCTATGCCGCCAAGCTCTGCAACAGCTGCCACGACGCTCAGCGTGCCAGCGCCCTGATCGTTCCCGCCGAGCAACTCTGCCTGCGGTGCCATGAATTCGACACCACCCGAGCCTATGTGCACGGTCCGCTCGCTTCGGGCGGCTGCCTCGTCTGCCACGAACCTCACAGTTCGGCGAACCGCTATCTCCTGGTCTCGGCCTCGGATGGCTTCTGCCTGTACTGCCATGACCGCGGCGCTCTTTCGGCGATTGACGGCCACGCGGGGGAGACCGCCGACTGCACCACCTGCCACGAAGCCCATATGTCCGACCGCAAGTACCTGCTGCGCGCCGGGAAGTGACGAACGTGCGCCACCGCTCCCGAGTCTGTTCTGCCGCCCTTCTCGTCGCTGGCCTGGCCGCCAACCTCGGCCCCGCGGCTGCGCGCGCAGGATGGACAGACTTCCTGCCGCGGACACTCGATAACGGCGCCTACATCGAGGTGAACGGCATTTCGGAGGAGGAAGAGAACAGCTACAACGCGCGCGGCTTCCGCTGGACCGACACCTTCTTCAAAGAGAAGCTGACTCTGTTCTCGAACGGCTACGTCTACCATCCGCGCTTCCTGCTCTTTCATGCCGCAGTCACCGGACTCCTGTCGCAGGAACGGTACGACACCTCGCTCGTGCCTTCCGAGGAGTGGCGGCCCGACGACGGCTTCGAGTACGACTTCAGCCTCCAGCTCCTGCCCGAGCATCCGTACAACCTGCAACTTTTCGCCCGCCGCTATGAGCCGCTCTTCACCGAGCGATTCGCCGCCCGCGAGAACAGCATCGCCACCACCCAAGGGGCCGACTTCCGCTACCGCCGAAAGCCGTACTTCCTGCACGCGCGCTATAGCGACGATACGCTGACCGCTGGGGAGCTCCGCTCCGGCGTGGAACGGCTGGGACTGAACGGCGAGTACTTCAAGCAGTACGAGGGCGGCGACTACCTGTCGGTGACGGCGGCTTTCAACCCCTCGCGCTTCGATCGTTCCACCGGCCTCACGGGTACTAGCCGCGAGGCCGTAGTGGGGAACTTTCTCGCCTTCGGGCGCTATCGGCTGGACTCGAACCTGAATTCGACCCAGCTCGAACAGGAAGATCTCGGGGCCAATCGTTTCGAGAGCGACCAGTTCACCTGGCAGGAGCGCCTCAACGTCGAGCTGCCCTGGCACTTCAGCGGCGAGCTCTACTATCGCCACCAGGAGAGCGAAAACCGCTTCCCGCAGGCCAACCCGGCCGCGAGCAGCTCCCTGTCAAATCTCGCGCGCGACCTCTCGGCGCTTCTCTCGCACCAGTTGTACGAGAGCCTCACCAGCAGCTACACCTTCAGCCGCAGCCTGCAGGAGTCTCAGGGCGGCGAATCGAGCTCGACCGCGCACGAGCTCGGTTTTTCCTATGACAAGACGATTCCACGCGGCCGGCTCCTCTTGGGAACGAACATTGGCCGCACCGACGTCGCGAGCTCGGGCCGCGCCGACGTCGTGAGCGAACCTCACCCAGGCATCGCCGTACCGGGCACGTTCCTGCTTCGGCAGGAGAACGTCGACCCGGATTCGCTCGCCCTCTTTGTGCGCTCTCCGGTCTCGCCGTTCGAGCTGATCCAGCTCTCGGAAGGAGCCCACTACCTGGTCTCGAATCTGATCAACGCACTCGAGATCCAGATTCTCACTCTGCCGCCGCAGTTCGCGCTGCCCGGGAGCTACGACTTCGCGGCTTCCTACTCGCTCACCTCGGGCAAGTTCGCTCTCGCCTCGCGCTATACCAATGTCACCGGCAGCGTTCAGCTTTTCAACGAGATGCTGACTCCCTACGCGAGCTACGCGACGGTGACCTCGGAGCTCCAGTCCGGTTTCTACCCCGGGACGCTCCCCAACTCGACGACCACGACTGCCGGCCTGCTCTTCCGCTATGGCGGGCTTCAGGCCCGGGGAGAATTCCGCAGCGTCGATTGGGAGACCAGCCCCTACTCGATGTGGCTGGGCGAGCTGCAGTACACCGGTGCACTGACCCGCTCCACCCGTCTGCACGCGACTGCCACGCATCGCCGTTGGGACTACCCCGAAGGACGCTCGAGCTCGCCCGGAGTTCCCCAGGCGGCCGCCGTCCAGACTACCGACCTCGCTGCGCTCGACTTGCAGCAACGCCTGTTCCGACGCCATCTGTTGCTGTCCGTCGGCGGCTCCTACTCCGAGACCCACAGCCTCTACGACACCCGCGCCCACTCGCTGAACGCTTCGCTCTCCTGGAAGGTCGGTCGTACCGATCTCTCGGCCGGGGCCACGATCTACTCCTCCGCGGCAGACGGCTTCGACCTCACCGTCAGCGAGCGAACCCGCAAGCTCTACTACCTGCGGCTGCGCCGCGACCTGTTCTAGGCTGACAGCGATGACCCCGAGCCCGCGCGCGACGCCGACGGTCCTTGCTTTGGCCGGAGCCGCGCTCGCACTGGCAGCCTTGGCGGCGGGCTGCGGCTCCACCGCCTTCTCGCCGCGCGTCGAGCTGCCCCAGGTCGCGCTGCAGTGGCCGTTCCCGCCCAATCCCGCGAAGCTCGTCTACGTCCGCTCGCTCACCGGCTTCACCGCCAAGGCGAATGCCGGCAGCTCCCTGCGCCGGCTGGTCGTGGGCAAGGAGACGACCGACCGCAGCGCTTTCGTCCTGCCGGTCGCGGTCGCGGTCGGCGCCGACGGACGGATCGCGGTCGCCGACATGGGGCGGCGCTGTGTGCATCTCTATCTGCCGGAGGCAGGCAAGGCCGGCGCCGCGTCCGGCAAGTACCTCCAGCTCACCGGCGATGCGAAGGCGCCGATCGTCTCGCCGGTCGGCCTGGCGTTCGACGACGCTTCGCACCTCTATCTCACCGACTCCGCCGGCCGGGTCTTCGCCTTCGGCGCGAAGGGGGAGCTCCTGTGGAGCACGCGGGCGGCCGGCGAGACGCCCTGGCAGCGTCCTACGGGCCTCGCCTGGAGTCCCGCCACCCAGCTTCTCTACGTCGTCGATACGCTGGCGCATCGGGTGTACGGCCTGCACAGCGACGGTCAGCTCGCGCTCTCCTTCGGCGGACGCGGCGAAGGGGTCGAGAGCTTCAACTACCCGACCCACATCTTCCGCGCGGAGGCGGCGGGGGTGGGCACGCTCCTGGTCACCGACGCGCTCAACTTCCGCGTCAGCGCCTTCGACGAGCGCGGCGCGCCGCTCGGCGTCTTCGGCCGGCACGGCGCCGGCTCGGGGGACCTGGCGATGCCGAAGGGGGTCGCGGCCGACCGCGACGGCGTGGTCTACGTCGCCGACAGCATCTTCGACAACGTCCAACTGTTCGATCGCCAGGGGCACTTCCTGCTCACTCTCGGCCGCCGGGGAACGGCGCCCGGAGAGTTCTGGCTGCCGTCGGGAGTCTTCTTGAGTGCAGCGGGCGAGCTCTACGTCGCCGACACCTACAACCGGCGGGTGCAGGTCTTCCGCATCCAGGAGAGCTATGTCGCCAGCGGTTCCTGACCGGCGCGCGC
>JBGARM010000353.1:0-3550 GCA_044230215.1 Thermoanaerobaculia bacterium
GATCGGCGCCGGCTGTCTGTTCATGCTCCGGAGACGGCCGCTGGCGAGGATCTCAGGAGGCGACGAGCACCAGCTCCGCGGAGAGATCGAGGTCGAAGGGCTCGCCGGCGAAGCCGCCGTAGCAGCGGATCTCGCGGAAGCGCGCCACGTCGAGGAGCGTCAGCAGCTCGGCGTGACGCCAGCCCTGCAGGTAGCGGTGGCGCTCGTGCAACGGCTGCGGCTCCGCACCGGCGCCGTCCACCGCGAACGGCAGGTGGAAGACACGCTCGGTGACCGTGGCGATGCCGTCGGCATCGAGGTCGAGCGCGGCGCGAAAGAGGAGCTCGCCTTCGGCCTGCGGCAGCCGCCGCTCCGGCAGCTCGCGCACGCCGCGGCGCGCCAGGCCGTCGTAGTTCCATTGCTGAAGGATGAGCACGCCGCCGGGGAGGAAGCGTCGCCGCAGGCCGATGAACATCCGCGATACCGCCTCGACGCCGATGAGCGCCGGCAGGGTGTTCCCGAGACAGAGCGCGGCGCCGAACTGCCCGCGAACCATCGCCTCGACGGCGCCCAGGTCGCCGATCAGGAACTCGACTCCGGGCACGGCGAGCTGCCGCGCGAGCTCCCAGCGCTCGCGCACCCCTTCGATCCCGACCACTTCGAAGCCCTGCCCGGCGAGCCAGCGACCGTGCTCGCCGGTGCCGCTGCCCAGATCGACGATCCGCCGGCTGGGGGCCGCGGCGAGCGCCGCGAGCAGAAACGGGCCTTCGCGCGCCAGACGCTCCCGCCAGTCGATGGCGCTGTCGTAGTTGACAAGGGCGGGAATGGCAGTGGCTTCGGTCGTCATCGGCAGCCCGACACTATCTTCTGAAGGAAGCGGGGACGAGACTGAGTGCAGGCCCGCACTCTCCGCGCACTGGTGTGTTGGTGTCTTGGTGCTACAATGCCCCTATGGCCAGATTGACGATCTCCCTGCCCGCGGAGCTCCACCAGGCGCTGAGGGAGGCGGCCGTCAGGCGCAACGAAACGATCGGCGAGTTGATCGCCGAGAGCCTGCTCGCCTATGGCGTCAAGCCCGAGACCTCCGCCTTGGAGCTCGTGCGCCAGGCTCGGCTGCGCTCGACGCTGCCGGCCGACCAGGCGATGCGCCTCGCCCTCGGCGAAACCAACGCCGCGCGGTCCAAGCGCTCCGGCAACCCCCGCCTCTCCTCCCGAAGAACGCGATGAGTCTGCTGGCGGTCGTCGACACGAACGTCGTCGCCGCCGGCCTGCTGACCTCCGACGAGACGTCCCCGACGGCGCGGATTCTCGACCTCATGCTCTCCGGAGCGCTGCGTTTCCTGCTCTCTATCGACCTCCTGTCGGAGTACCACGACGTCCTGTCGCGGCCAAAGATCGCCCGCCGCCACGGACTCTCTGCCGCGGAGGTCGATCGAGTCCTCGCAGCCCTCGCGCTGCAGGCTGCTGTGCGCGAGGCCGCTCCCCTTGCCGCCGTACTCTCCCCGCGCGGCGACGAACATGTCGTCGCACTGCTCGCCGTCGATCCGAGTGCCTTCCTGGTGACTGGCGACCGCGCGCTGGCGCGCCAGGTCGGAAAGCGAGCCCTCTCTCCAGGCGGGTTTCTGGCCCTCCGGGCCGCCGAACGCTGAGCGCCTAGCCCTTCCGATCGCGCACCGCGGCGGGGCTGCGCTAGGCTTCCCGGCATCATGAGCGAACTCCGCGACCGCGTCCTCGAACGATTCCTGCGCTATGTGCGCATCGACACCCAGTCCGACGAGAAGTCGACGACCTACCCCTCCACCGAGAAGCAGTTCGATCTCCTGCGGCCGCTCGTCGACGAGCTCAAGAGCATCGGCCTCGTCGACGCGACGATCGACGAGTGGGGCTACGTCATGGCGACGATTCCGGCGACCACGCGCAAGGCGAATGTGCCGACGATCGGCCTGCTGGCGCACGTCGACACCTCCCCCGAGATGCCGGGCGACGGCGTGAAGCCGATCGTCCACGCGAGCTATGGGGGGCAGGACCTCGTGCTGCCCGACGACCCCACCGCCGTCCTGCGCTTCGCCGACAACCCATGGCTGGCCGAGCAGATCGGCAACGACATCGTCACCGCATCGGGCACGACACTCCTCGGCGCCGACAACAAGGCCGGCGTGGCCGAGGTCGTGACCGTCGCCGAGTACCTGATGCAGCATCCGGAGATCCCGCACGGCGCGATCCGCATCGGCTTCACGCCCGACGAAGAGGTCGGCCGCGGCACCGAGCACTTCGACGTCGCGCGGTTCGGCGCCTTCTGCGCCTACACCCTCGACGGCGAGACGCTGGGCGAGCTCGAGATGGAGAGCTTCTGCGCCGACGCGATGACGGTCACCTTCCAGGGTTTCAATACCCATCCGGGCTACGCCAAGGGGCGGATGGTGAACGCCATCAAGGTCGCCGCCGACTTCATCTCGCGCCTGCCCGCAGACCGCCTCTCGCCCGAGACCACCGCCGGCTACGAAGGCTACGTCCACCCCTACGTGGTGACGGCGAGCGTCGAACGCACGGCCGTCAAGTTGCTCATCCGTGATTTCAAGGTCCCCGGGCTGGCGGAGAAGGAGGCCTTCCTCGCCGAGCTCGCCCGGACGACCGTCGCCGACTGGCCGGGCTGTTCGGTCGAAACCCGGATCGAGGAGAGCTACCGCAACATGGGTGTCGTCCTCGACCAGCACCCCCAGGTCGTCGACAACGCCCGCGAGGCGATCCGGCGCGCCGGCCTCGCGCTGCGCGAGCGCCCGATCCGCGGCGGCACCGACGGCTCCCGCCTGTCGTTCATGGGTCTGCCGACGCCGAACCTCTTCGCCGGCGAGCACAACTTCCACTCGCGCCTCGAGTGGGTCTCCGTGCAGGACATGGAGAAGGCGGTCGAAACCGTGATTCAGCTCGTCCAGGTCTGGGAAGAGCGCGCGAGCGGCTGATCGGCTGCGGCGGCGCTCAGCGCTGCGGCAGCGCGTCGTAGGCCTGCTGGATCCAGGCGGGCGGGTCCGGAGAGGGCGTGCGCGGCTTGCCGGCGGTCGTCTCCCAGTGGTGAAGCCAGGAGATCCCCCAGCCGCCGACGTAGTCGTCAGGGAGGGCGTAGGCGGGGTCGCGCAGGGTCTCTTCGAGCGTCGCGTAGCGATAGCCGCGCCGCTCCATCCGCGCGGCGAGCTCGCCGAAGTGATCCGCATTCAGGGCGTTGGCGTGAATGAGCAGGACCTGGGCGATCTCGCGGCCGGTCACGCGGCGCGAGAGCTCCTCGACGAAGGCGAAGACCTGCTCCATGTAGTCGAGGTAGGCGGCGGCGATCCGCCCGGCCTGCGCTTCGTCGCCGCGCCGCAGGGCGTCGGCGTAGACGAAGGCGAAGACGTACTCGTCGTTGTCGATCGTCACCGGCGCGATCGTGTAGCCGCGCTCGGCGAGGAACTTCTCGAACGCCCGGCGCTTCGGCAGCTCGAGCCCCACCTGCAGGAAGGGATGGCGGAAGTACCGCAGCGGCTTGCCCTTCTCCGCCAGCAGACCCCGCGTGACCGGCTCGCCCCGCTGCAGGTCG
>JBGARM010000354.1:0-3550 GCA_044230215.1 Thermoanaerobaculia bacterium
GGCCCTGAGCTGGAATAACGCTGTGCGCTTCGTCCTGGTCAGCGCGGAAGGCTCGGGGTTCGAGCCCGTCGAGAAACTGCTACTGGAAAACTGGCGCGACTGAAGTCGATAGCGACTACGACAGCCCTTCGTCGGCGCCGAGGAGGCCTTTCTCTTTCATCCACTCGGGGTTGAGCTTGGAGAGGTAGCGCTCGCCGGAGTCGGGGAGGAGGGTCACGACCAGGGCGTCGGCGGGCAGCTTGCGCGCCACTTCCCGTGCCGCCCAGGCAGCGGCGGCGCCCGAGGAGCCGGTGAAGATGGCGTCGCTCTTGGCGAGGGCGAAGACTTCGTCGTAGGCGATCTGGTCGGAGACGGTGATCACCTCGTCGATCGTCTCCGGCCAGCACGAGTCGGGCATGTAGCTCTGGCCGATGCCGTCGATGAGATAGAAGCCGAGCTCCTCCGGCGGCGGCAGGTGGCCGTGCTCGTTCCAATAGGCGTAGACCGAGCCCACCGGATCGACGCCGATCGTGCGGACGCCCGGATTCTGCTCCTTGAGGTAGCGCGAGACGCCGGAGATCGTGCCGCCGGTGCCGACGCCGGCCACCCAGTGGGTGACCTTGCCGTCGGTCTGGCGCCAGATCTCGGGGCCGGTGGTCTTGTAGTGCGTCTCGGGGTTCGCCGCGTTGTGGTATTGGTTCGGGAGGAAGGCGCCCTCCTCGTCGCGGATGCGCTCGGCGACCTTGTAGTAGGAGCGCGGATCGTCGGCGGCGACGTCCACCGGGCAGATGATCACCTGCGCGCCGTGCGCCTCGAGCAGGCCGATCTTCTCTTTCGAGATCTTGGTGGTCGCGGTGCAGATCAGCTTGTAGCCGCGCAGCACGCAGGCGAGGGCGAGGCCGAGCCCGGTGTTGCCGGAAGTCGGCTCGACGATCGTCATGCCGGGCTTGAGCTTGCCCTCGCGCTCGGCAGCTTCGATCATCTCGATGCCGATCCGATCCTTGACGCTCGCGCCAGGATTGAAATACTCGAGCTTGGCGGCGAGCAGCGCGCCTTCGGGGTGGTAGCGCCGCAGGGCGACCAGCGGGGTATTGCCAAGAGTGCCGAGGATGTCGGTCTTGATGTCCATTCTTCCTGCCTTCGGGCGGACGAAGCGTCCGCGGTAGCGAAATCGGTCTGGGAGTGGATGCCGCGCGAGCCCGGCGGAGGGGTCCCGGCAGGCGCGAATCATAGCTGCCGCCGGGCCAAAGCCAAAGAAGGGCGGTTCAGGCTCCGACCAGACGTAGCAGGAGCCGGCCGGCGAAGTAGAGCATCAGCGCGCCGGTCGCCGCCTGGGTGGCGATCTCCCAGGCGGGGGTGGCGAAGCGCGCGCCGAGACTCGCCGCCGAGGCGAGGACGAGCGTCCACACCGCCGCCGCGAAGACCACTGCGCCGGCGAGCAGCAAGGACATGCGGAAGTTTGCCGGAGAGCCCGCCTGCGAGCCGACGACGGCCAGCCAGAAGGCGACGTTCCAGGGGCTGGAGAGCGCCATCGAGAGTCCGAGGACGAAACCGCCGCGGGCACCGGCGAAACGCCCGCTCGCTGGCGGTGCGTCCGCGGTTGCGGGCAGGCGGCTGCGCCGCCAGGCGCGCGCGGCGCCGGCGAGGAACGTCCAGGCGAGAAAGAGCAGCAGCGCCAGGCTCACCCCGCCGAGCGCTGGCCGGACTCCGGGAAGGGTCGCGAGCGCGCCGGCGCCGCCGGCGACCGCGAGAGCCCAGAGGAAGTCGGCTGTGCAGGCGCCGAAGCCGACGGCAGCGGCGGAGCGAAAGCCGCGCGTCAGGCCGCGGCGGATCATCTCGGCATTGACCGGACCGGGCGGCCAGGCGACCGACCAGCCGAGCAGCAGACCAGCGGTGATCGTGCCGGCAGTCTCCGCTGCTGCCAACGCCGTCACTCCGGGACCACGGGCAGCGAGACCGAACGGAAGATCTCGTCGGCTTCGAGCGGTCGCGTCGAGCGGGTGAAGTCGAGGCGCCAGTTGAGGCCGTGCCGGCGGCAGAGCTCGGCGCAGCGGGCGGCAACCTCGCTCGCCGGGCCGAGGCGGCGCTCGGGGCTCTTTTCGAGCAGCGCGCGCACCAGATCGACGAGCGGCCGCGGAATGCGCTCGTCGAACGACTCGACCGGCGGCGTCGGATCGTTCAGGGTCGAGGCGACGATGGCGCGGAGGTTCCGGCCGGCGAACGGGTAGTGGCCGGTGAGGCTGCGGCAGAGCAGGACGCCGACGGCGAACAGATCGCTCCAGGCGGTGACCGGCCGGCCGCGCAACACCTCGGGAGCGAGGAACCCGGGGGTGCCGACGACCGTCTCGCCCGGCTCGCCGCGCTGCGACAGGAAGAGGGCCAGGCCGAAATCGGCGATCTTGATCGAGCCGTCCTGGCCGAGGAGGATGTTGCCGGGCTTGATGTCACGATGCACGAGATCGTGGGCATGAGCCGCCGCCAGGCCCTCGCAGATCGCCTGGTCGAGCGGCAGGACTTCGCGCCAGGAGAGCTTGCCGCGCTCCTCGAGGTAGCGGTCCAGGCCGGTGCCGTGGACGTACTCCATCGCCACGTAGGCCATGGCGCCGATCTCCTCCGTGTCGTAGATGGCCACGACATTGGGATGGACGATCTGCGCCGCGGCGACCGCCTCGGTGACCAGGCGCGACGCGGCCTGCTTCTCCTTGGCGTCGGACTCCCGCCGTTCGAGATGTATGGTCTTCAAGGCCACGGCGCGCTGGAGCCGCGGATCCCAGCCGCGGAAGACGGTGCCCATCCCCCCCGACCCGAGGATCTCGACCACCTGGTAGCGGCCGAGAAAGACCTCGTCGAGGGCCGAGCGATCGCGGGCGTTGCGTTCGAGCGCCGCCATGGTGGTCCGGAGCTGGGCCACCTCGGAGCCCTGCGCGGGCTCGCCCGACAGCCCCGCCACCCGGCGCTGCGCCGCGAGCAGGACGCGCAACGGCCGCACCAGCGCGCGATAGGCGAGGATCGAGATCGCCGCGGCGAGCACGAGCGCGAGAGCGACCGCGAGGACGGTTCGCTGCCGCATGCGCCGCGCCGCCGCTTCGGCGATCGCGGCGGGCTGCGTCGAGACGACGATGAAACGGCCGGCATCGGCGGCGGACCAGGCGCCGACGATCTCGCGCGAATCGCGGTCGCGGAATCGTCCCGAGCCGGAGAGCCGGGCCGAGAGGGCGGATTCGAGGAGCGTCGGTGGCAGCTTCGCGGCCTCCTCGACCGGCCCGACGAGAGCCTTGCCGGTGCGATCCAGCAGCAGGAGCTGAGCCTGGTCGCCGAGCTCGTCCGGGGCCAGCGTGCGCAGCAGGGGCGCGCCATCGACGGCCAGGCGCAGCGAGCCGGCGGGCGCCGCTCCCGAGGCATCGCCCTCCGACATCGCGCCGGCGGCCAGTGGCAGCTCGAGGCGGATCCACGGGTGGAGATCGACGTTGCGCAGGGCGGAGGGAGCCACCGCAACGCCGCCGAGGAGCTCGTCGGCGAGCGCGCCGTAGCCCTTCTGCTGCACCTTGACGATCAGCCGGTCCGAACCGTC
>JBGARM010000355.1:0-3549 GCA_044230215.1 Thermoanaerobaculia bacterium
CCACCATCGGAAGGCGACCATCGGAAGGGGACTACCTGACGGGGGCCACCGTTCGTGGTCCAATCGGGGCGTGCACGCGCCGATCCAGCAGTTGTCCCGGTCGTTCCGTTCGCTGATCCTGCTGCTGCCGACCTTGCTGCGGGTCGGCTTCGTCGCCCTCCTGGGCCTGGCGATCGTGCGACTGTGGCGCCTCTGGCCTACGAAGGCGGCGCGCTGAGCGGCGCTCCGGGCATCGCGCGGCGGCGATAGAGCCGCCCGCGCCCGCGCTCGCAGAACGGCTCGCTTTCGAACCACCGCGCCAGCAAGGCCTCGACCTGCGGCTCCCGGTTCCACAGCAGCAGCGTCTCCACTCGCTGGCGATTCCTCTCCAGGCAGGCGTCCAGGCGCGCGAGCTTCGCCGCCGTCTCCGCCGGCGGATCGGCGGGATCGAAGACGTTCACGCTGGTGAACTCGCGCACGAAGGCGGCATCAGCGGAACTTCGCGCCACCAGTGGAAACAGGGTATAGCCGAGCTCGTAGTTGTCCCAGACCCGCGTTCGCCGGCCGATGCCGAAGAAGTTGACCATCTGGGCGGTGGGATTCGAATGGAACCGCTTGCCGTCCTCGAGTACGACCACCGAAGCGATCGAATCCTGCCCGGAGATCGACTCCGCCATGGCCAGGAGCTCCGTCGCGTCGCGGCTCGAGCGACGCGCGTACTCCCACAGCGCCGCGGTCTGGAAAAGTACGACTCCGGCCAGGCAGAGGTGGACCGCGCGCACGGCAAGGACTGGGCGAGCACCGCCGGCGCCGGGGATGCGGAACAGGGGCACGAAGGAGACCGCGGCGAGCAAGGCCAACCGCTCGCGCAGCAGCGTGCCGTGGCTCTCTCCGAAGTCGTCGGGACCGAAAATCGCGACCAGCGCGCAGCCGGCGCAAATCGTTGCGAGAGCCCGGTGCCGCAAGGTCGACTCGGACCGCGCCGTTCGCGCGCGGCCCGCAAAGGTGATCCAGGTCAAGGCAGCGACTGCGGCCAGCATCCAGAGCAGCGGCGTGAAGAGCGCGAAGCCGTTCGCGGTGAGGCTCGTGAACGGGAAGGCGCGGCGGCTGATCAGCACGAATGGATCGGCCGTGCGGAGCTGAAAGATCCAGCTCGCGAGCGAGCTCGGCTCCGCCAGGCGGCGCCAGACGGGAAAGTAGCCTTCCCCGGCGGCCGAAGCACCGTGGAGGAGCGCCAGCAGAACTGCGGGCAGCAGCGCCAGGAAGACCTCCAGGCAGCGTCTGGTGCGCCGGCGCGGCGGCTCCGCGATCGCCAGGAGCGCGACGCTCGCCGCGAGGACGGCGAAGGTCACGAGGTGACTGAAGTAGACCGCGAGCAACAGCAAAGCGAGCCCCGCGACGCGCGACCGACGCCAGCGATCGCCGCCGCGGAAACAGACGCCGAGAGTGACCGCGAAGCCGATCACGCCGAGGAGGAAGTTGTAGAGACCGCACAGCCAGAGCCAGTTGAAGCCGATCGCTGCGCCGAGCCAGAGACTGGTCACGAGGCCGTCGCGGCCGACGGTCGCCAGGCGGAGGTAGCCCACCGCGGCGACCACCCCGGCGTAGGTCAGGGTGGCGAGGATCTTGGTCGCGACGAACGGCGAGAGGAAGCTCTGCAGCAGCGCGAGCAGCCAGTGTCCGCTCGAGTTCGGCAATGTCCAGGCGTTCCAGGCGTAGGAAGCGGCAACCGAGGGGACGCCGCGCGCCAGCTCGAGCATCAGCGAAGCGCTGTAGGCGTGCGCCGGGCCGTCCTGCGGCACGAAGTGGGCGACCGCCCAGATCGGCGCACACACTGTCCCGACGAGGAGTGCCAGAAGAAGACCGGGACGCGACCGCACTGGGGAGGGCGACGTCATCGGTAGCGCGACACTCCTCGGACCGTCATCGGAATGGCGTAGTCTACGCGCACTCCGACGCCGCGATGTCCAAGCCCAACCTGATCCTCTCCTGGCCTTACGTCGAATGGGGCGGCGCCCAGACCTACCTCCTCGACATCGTGCGCCAGGCGGCCGATTTCGCCGTTCGGGCCGTCCTGCCCGCGAGGTCGTCGAGGACGCTGCTCGGATTCCTCGCCGACCTCGGGGTGGACTGCGAGCTCCTGCCGGCACAACTGGACCTCGCGCCGGCGCTCACGCCCGCGCGCCGCCTGCAGCGTCGGATTCGCAAGATCCGCGCCGACCGCCACTTCGAGCGTCGCCTAGGAGATCTCGCCGGAGAGGCGACGCTCTTCCATGTCGACTTCGCCCCCTGGAGCTCGCACCGGCTGCTCAGCGGACTGGCACAGCGGGCACCCACCTTCGTCACGCTCCACACCCGTCTGCCGCCGGTCTCCGCCGCGCGCCGGCGCCTGTGGCGGGCGCGCTTTCGCCGCCTGGCCGCCCTGCCGCACTTTCACCTCATGGCGTCGAGCTGCGACTGCCGCGACAGCCTGCAGCCCTACCTCGGCGAGACGGCGACAGCGCAGATTCCGGTCGCCTATCCCGCCTTCGACGTCAGCGCGGTTCCCGACCTCGGCGACGGACTGCTGCGCGCGGCACTCTGCGCGCGGCTCCAGCTGCCGACCGACCGTCCCCTCGTCGTCGTCGCGGCGCAGTTCATCGAGCGCAAGGGCTGCTGGACCTTCCTCGAAGCGGCGGCCCGGCTGGCGACGAGCGCGCCGCGCCCGTTCTTCGTCTGGCTCGGCACCGAGGAGATCCTGCCGGCGACCGCCGCGCGGATCGCCCGCTCGCCCGCGGCGGACGACTTTCTCTACGTGCCGTCGCGCCTCTCCGGCACCAGCCGGGCGGAGTTTCTCGGCACCGTCGCCGCGCTGGCGGACATCTTCGTCCTGCCCAGCGTGATCGAAGGCCTGCCGCTCGCCCTCGGCGAAGCGATGGCGCTCGGGAAACCGGTGGTGGCGACGCGCATCAACGCCGTTCCCGAGGCAATCGAGCACGACCAGAACGGCCTGCTGGTCGAACCGCTCGATGCCACAGCGTTGGCCGCCGCCGTCGCCCGCCTCGTCGCCGCGCCGGAGCTGCGTCATCGCCTCGGTCTCGCGGCGCGCACCACCGTCGCGCAGCGGTTCGGCGCGCGCGAAACGACGGCGGTCACCCTCGCCGCCTATCGCGCGGCGCTTCCGTCCGCCACGGGTCCGGTGCGATAGATTGCTCGCCACCTCGCGCATGCGCCCGCATCCCTCACCGGCTCCTCGCCCGGCCGCCGGCGACTCCGTGCGCCATGCGCTCTTTGGTCTCGCCTCGTGGCTGCTGCCGCTGCTGCTCACCGTCGTCGTCACGCCCATCGTCGTGCGCGCCCTCGGCACCGAACGCTACGGCCTTCTCGCGCTGGTTCTCGGAGCGGGCGGCTACGCTCTCGGCCTGACACCGGCGCGCGCGCTCATTCAGCAGTTGGCGGTCTATCGCGCCGCCGACCAGCTGCAGCGGGCCGGCGCGCTACTGGCGACGGCGACGCTCTTCACCCTGGCGCTGGGAGGAATCCTCGGCCTCCTGCTGGCGGCGAGCTCCGGCTGGCTCGCGCACTCGGTGC
>JBGARM010000356.1:0-3527 GCA_044230215.1 Thermoanaerobaculia bacterium
CGTCGGGGACGGTAGTCCAGCGGGCGAGGAGGAAGACCGCCGCCATGATGGCGTAGCCGCCCACCCAGGGCCAGGCGGGGGTGAGGGAGACGACGGTGTCCGAGGCGACGAAGCGGTAGGAGTGGAGGAGCCCGACGGCCGAAAGCGCCGCGGCGATGCCGCACCAGAGGGCGGCGAGCGCGAAGCGCCGCTCGATGACGGCGACGGTCGCGGCGGAGAGGATCATCGCCGTCAGGATGAATCCCTGGTCGAGCGCGAAGGCGCCGTGCGCCCAGGTGTCCGAGCCCAGGAACGACGCGATCAGCTGCTCGCCGAACGGCGGTCCGCCCGGCAGGCCGACGCCGGCGGCGCGCAGGCCGTTCTTGAGCTGCAGCGCTCCCCAGGCGGCGACCCCGGGGAGGAGACCGACCACCACCGCCGGGGCGTGCTCGCGCGGTGTCGCCTGGAAGGCCTGGGCGGTGATGACGATGCCGATCCAGAGCACGATCGCCATGCCGGCGTCGATCGGCACGGCCCAGGCAATCCAGGCGAGCGTGCCCGAGAAGCACACCAGGGTGAAGAAGCCGGCGTTGAGGATCGAGTAGCCGGCGCGGGCGCCCATCGCTTTCCAGCCCGGATGGCCGATGTAGATGGTGGTCGGAAAACAGGAGCCGAAGAGCGCCGCGGCGAGCGTTCCGAGGCCGTTGACGGCGAGCGCCGGGCGGGTGGCATAGATGTCGCCGGCGGCCTCGGCCGACTCGATGTTCTGCATCGAGCCGATGACGTTGAACAGCCCCATCGGCAGGATGACCGAGAGGTAGACCAGCCAGTCCCCCTGCATCGCGGAGAGGAGCTCGGCGAAGACCGGCACGGGCATGTGAAGCTGCAGCGCCCCTTGCGGCAGAGATCCCACCGGCGCGATGCCGGTCGCCCAGGCGAGGGCGGTGCCGACGGTTACGGCGATCAGCCCCCCGGGCAGTCCGCCCCGGAACCGGACTCTGCCGAAGTAGACCAGCATCACGATCGCCAGCGTGGTGAGGCCGACGATCGGCCGGGCGTAGGTCCGGAAGAGAAAGCCGAGCGAGATGAAAGTGAGGGCGATTCCCGCCAGCGTCGACAGCAGCGCCGCGCGCGGCGTCGACTTGCGGATCCGCTCGGCGACGAGCGCGCCGCCGAGCTCGATGAGTCCCGAGCCGACGCAGGCCACGAGCCCGGCCTGCCACGCGACCGTCGCCGGATCGGCGGCGCCGGCCGCTTCCGCGGCGAGCTTCGCCGGCAGCATGACCAGGAAGACGTAGGCGAAGAGCGACACCGTGTTGATGCCGTAGGGCAAGGCGCAGACGTCGGTCCGCCCGGTGCGCCGCGCCAGCGCCATCGCCTGCCGGGCGTAGTAGAGGTTCCCGACGAGCAGGGAGACCGCCGCCCCCGGCAGGATCCGGCCGTAGACCAGTTCCACCGGGAAACCGAGCACTCCGCGACAGAGCGCATCGATGACCAGCAGCTGCACCAGGTTGTCGAGCGCCAGGCCGAAGAAGCCGTCGACGTCGCCGCGGGTCATCCACTTCATGACGGTGTCACTCCGAGCCGGTCGCAGGCGGCGGTCAGTTCGGCGCCGGGCCGCAGTAGTCGAGGTTGGTGTCGATGTCGAGGTTGGTTGGGAAGTCGACGCCGAGCGCGTTCTGCTGACCGTAGACCTTGCCGGTCCAGGTGTCGGTGATCGTCAGGCTCGCCGAGACGTTGGTGAGGCCGGCGATCGACACCCAGGTGTTGCCGTTGTAGCTGCAGGCGTCGACCAGCTTGAACAGCATCTCGTAGTTGTTGCCGTTGAAGAACCAGGCGTAGCCCGAGCCCTCGTTCTTCTTGATCAGGTGCGCATAGCCGCTGCCGCCGTTGAAGTCGCTCCAGGTCCCCTGGACGCGAAAACGGCCGTTCTGCAGGCAGATCGACCGGTCGCCGTCGGGTGCGCACGGACCGATCAGGGCGGGGTCGGTTCGTTCGATCCGCTGCGGGGCGCCCGGCGCCGGCAGGTCGACGCTCGTGTCGATCGTCTCCGCCGCGGGACCGCTGCCGTCGCAGCGGAAGATCGTGTCGATGTCGAGGTGACCGTTGGAGTTGTATCCCAGCGGGTTGTGGTAGGTCAGGGTCTGCAGCGTCGCGGTGTCGCGGATGACGAGATCCATCTCGACGTTCGAGAGCGCCCGCCAGAAGACCCAGTAGCTGCCGGTGCTGCCGCAGCCGTTGATGATCTTGACGATGAGCTCGTTGCTCTGGGCGTTGAAGAACCAGAAGTCGCCGGACTGGTCGGAGAGGACCGTCGCCTGGCCGTGGCCGGTACGGCCCTGGAAGTCGCGCCAGGTCACGCCGATGTTGAACTTGTCATGCTGCAGGCACAGGGTGGTCGCGTCTGGTGTGCAGGCGTCGGCCGGATCCTCCTCCGGCGTGCCGGAGAGGTAGAGCTCGACCTCGTTGTTGACGTCCTCGTCGGCGGCGTAGAGGACGTCATAGCTGTTGGCGGGGGAGATCTCGTAGGCGGGAACCTGAATGTAGGAGACGATCGCCTCGCCGCCGGGGACCAGAGTCCCGCTCACGTTCTCGACCGTGCCGCCGGCGATCGGCGCGCGCAGCAGCTCGTCGACGCTGTCGGTGTCCTGGTCGGCGCCGTAGACCACCCAGGAGCTGTTCGGGCTGATGCGGAAATTCTGGACATCGCCGCCCGAAACCAGCTCGCGGTTGAGCTTCACCGCCGTGCCGCCGGCGATCGGCGCGCTCCACAGCTCATTCAGGGTGTCGACGCTCTGGTCGGCGCGATAGACGACGCGCGCGCTGTTGGGACTGATGGCGAAGTCGAGCACGTCGCCGCCGCCGACCAGGGCTCCGTTCAGCTTCACCGGCGTGCCGCCGGCGATCGCGACGCTCCAGAGCTCGTCGACGGTGTCGGTGTCCTGGTCGGCGCGGTAGACCACCCGGTTGCCGTTCGGGCTGACCAGGAAGCCGGAGGCGACGTCTTCGGCGCCGGTGATCGCGCCGTTCAGGAGCGTCGGCGTGCCGCCGCCGATCGGCACGGCAAAGAGCTCGTACGACTCGTCGACGGAAGCATCGGCGCGATAGACCACGGTGGCGCTGTTCGGGCTGATCTGGAAGTCCGCGTCGACGGCGCCGCCCGAAACCAGCGCGGGATTGAGCTGGATCGCATCCTCCAGCGGTCCGGTGGCCGGCACGCTCCACAGCGAGGCGTTGCCGAACGCCGTGGCGACGATGCGATAGACCACGGTAGCGCCGTTGGGGCTGACCTGGTAGGCGTCCAGGTCCCAGGCGGAGCCCTGGCCGGCATCGAGCCGCTCCGAGGCGCCGCCGGCGATCGGCACGCTGAAGATCTCGACGATCTCGTCGGTCTCCTGGTCGGCGGAGTAGACCACGCGGCCGCTGTCGGCACTGATCGCGAAGTCGAAGACGTCCTTGACCGAAGTCAGAGTGCCGTTGAGCTGGGTCGCCGTGCCGCCGGCGATCGGCACGCTCCAGATCTCGAAGACCTCGTCGGTCTGCTGGTC
>JBGARM010000357.1:0-3517 GCA_044230215.1 Thermoanaerobaculia bacterium
CGGCGCTGGTCCGCCGCGAAACCGGCAACGAGCTGCCCCCCGGCCGCCTGCCGTTCCTGCGCGAGGCCGCGGAGCGCCGATGCCAGGTGACCGGCCGCGCCGACCTGGCCGACTACGTCGCGGCTCTCGCCGCCGACGAGCTCGCCGGCGAGTGGCAGACGCTCGCCACCCTGCTGACGATCAAGGAGTCGACCTTCTTCCGTGTCCCCCAGCAATGGGAGCGCATCCGCGACCTGCTGCTGCCCGAGCTCGTCCTCGCCCGGTCGGGCACGCGGCGCCTGCGCTGTTGGAGCGCCGCCTGCGCGGCCGGGGAAGAACCGGCGACGCTGGCGCTGGTGCTCGACGATTCGCCGCTCCTCGCCGGCTGGGACTGGCGGATCCTCGCCACCGACCTCGACCCCGACGCGCTCGCCCACGCCCGGCGCGGGCTCTACGGCGAGCGCGCCGTGGCGGGAGTGCCGGCGAGGATGCTCGCCGCGTCGTTCGCCCGCCAGGGCCAGCTCTTCGAGCTCGACCCGCGCCTGCGCTCGCGCATCGACTACCAGCTGCTGAACCTCTCCCGGCTCCCCTACCGCCTGGCGGAGCCCGCCTTCGACATCATCCTGCTGCGCAACGTCCTGATCTACTTCCGCCAGCAACTGCAGGCCGAGGTGGTCGCCGAAGCGGCGCGCCGCCTGGCGCGTCCGGGGGCCCTGTTTCTCGGCGGCTCCGAGACGCTCTGGCGGGTGCAGGAGACGCTGCGCGCGGTCGATCTCGGCGGCTGCTTCTGCTACCGCCTGCCAGAGGTCGACGAGGCGCCCGGGCAGCGCACGCCCTCCCCCGCGCGGTCGCGGCCCGCGCCCGCCTCGCCCGCGCGCACCGCCGAGCCGCTGGCGCGCGATCCTCTCGGCCCGACGTCGATCGCCGCCGCAGCAGCGGCGGCTCCGCCGGCAGCCCCATCGACCGCGGAGCGGGTCCTGGCGGCGATCGGACATCTGGAAGCGGATCGGGTCGAGGCAGCCGCCCGGGAAGCGCAAGCCGCCCTGGAGGGCGACCCGGCCGATCCTGCGGCACACGTCCTCGCCGGACTCGTCCACGAGCTCGCGGGGCGCGCCGACGCCGCTGCGGATGCTTTCCGCGCCGCGCTCTATCTCGAGCCCGACCTGCCGCAGGTGCGCTTTCGGCTCGCCAACTGCCTGCGGCGGGCGGGCAAGGCCGAGCTCGCCGAGCGCCAGACCCGCGACGTCGTCGCGACGCTCGAGCGCGGCGGCGGACGCCACCTGCCGGCGCTCGACGGCCGGCTCCTGCCGGGCCCGGCCGAGACACTCCGCCTGGCGAAGGGCGCGCTCGAGTTGCGCGAGCCCGGTCAGCGACCGAGCTGACGGCGCAGCAGCTCGTTCTCGAACGCGATGCCGACCTGCTCCGCCGCCACTTCGAGGAGCTCGACGTCGCGCAGAGCGCGCGGACTCGAGCCGTTGTCGGCGTAGACCGCAGCGATGACCCGCTCGCTCCCGGCGACCGGAAAGACCACCACCTGATCGTTGGCCGGCGGGCCCAGAATGGCCGCCAGGGCGCTCGGCAGTTGGGCGTTCTGGAAGTTCGCGGTGCGCACCTGGGACGATCCGAGCGCCTCCTGCAGGAGCCCGGAGGGAACGATCTCGAGCCGCCGGACGGCGTTCGCCAGCGGGCTGCCGTTGCGGGCGAAGCCGAAGGCCCCGAGCGGCGCCAGGCGGTCGCGTTTGACGAGGAAGATGACGGCGCGCTCGTAGGACTCGGAGACCAGCTGCATCAGGTTGAGGGCCACCGTCGCGCTCGCCAGACCCGACTTCAGGTCGCCGAAGACACGCTGCAGGCGGCGCAGCCCCGGTTCGCCCCGGCCCGCCCCTTCGCCGGTGCGGACCGTCGCGGTCTCGAGAAGATTCACCAGGCAGGCCCGGACCGTCTCGAGCTCGGCCGGCACGGCGGCCACCGCGCCGTGACGGTAGGCGGTCTGCATGGCGCCATTCGAGTCGACCAGCACGACCAGACGCGCCTCCGGCCGCGCCTCGCGCAACGAGCCGAGGAGCTCGGCGTCGAGAGCATCGCTGCGGGCGTCGACGAGCAGGATGTCGGTGTCGCCTTCGTCGGCCTGGTCGGAGGCGCGCGCCAGCGTCACCCGGCGGAGGGTCGCCCGATGGCCGAGCGCCGAGCGCAACTGGCGGATGAATTCGCGGTCCGGCGAGAGAACCCGGAGCACCGGACCGGCGAAGGTCCCGACTTCGTCGTCGATCAACCCGTCGAAGGCGTCGTCGGAGGCCTCGCCGAGGGTCTTCGCCGCGCCGAGGCGATCGCGCTCGTCGAAGATTCTCGCCGCCTCGAGCAGAACGACATTGGCCGCCAGCGGCGCGAGTCCCGACTCCTCCTCGACTTCGAAAGCCTCCGTGCCGATCTCGTCGATCGGCCGGATCTCGTCGAGCGCGAAGTCGAAACTGCCGCGCTCCCAGCGGAAGACCTGCTCGACCGCGAGGTCGAGTTGCAGGCGGATGACGCTCTCGAGCTCCGCGCGCCGGATGAGCCCCTCTTCGACCAGCATTCGCCCGAGCGAGCGGCGCGGCGCGGCGATCGCCTGGCGCGCCATCACCGCAGCGAGCGTCGCGGCGTCGATGTGCCCCTTCTCGACCAGCAGCTCGCCGAGGCGCGGCGCCCCTGGCGCCTGCGCAGCGATGAGCGCCCCGTCGTGGAATCCGAAGCGGGCGTGCTCGCCCTCGCGCTCGAGCTCGAGCGTCCCGGTGCGCTTGCCGAGATGTATGAACTGGAGGACATCGCCGACCGCCACGTCCTCCAGACTTCCGGAGATCGACATCGATCGCCAACTCTATACCCCGCGCCCTCCCCGATTCGGCAGGAGCGGTCCGATCGAATTTCAACCCCGGGCCCCTTTCTTGCGTAGAGAAGGGGGAATGCGCCCGATTCATCGCCTTCGTGCCGGGTTGGCAGTCACCCTGGCGCTCGCCGCAGCCACGACCGCCCGGGGCGCCGCCGGTCCCTGGGCCGAGAGCGCCGAGGCGCGCGCCCGCCTGATCGCCGGCGCCTCCGGGCTCGGTCTCGAGTTCGAGCTCCAGCCGGGCTGGCACGTCTACTGGAAGAACAGCGGCGATGCCGGCTATGCGCCGCGGCTCGACTTCTCCGCCACGAGCGCCGTGCGCGACGCGCGGCTGCTCTTCCCCGCGCCGCGGCGCTTCGAGCTCGCGGCCGGACTGGTGAGTTTCGGCTACGAGCACGCGGTGATCTACCCGATCGCCGCGACCGTCGACCCGGCTGCCGCCGGTCCGCTGCCGGTGCGGGCTCGGCTCGACTACCTCGTCTGTCGCGACGAATGCATTCCCCACACTGCCGAGCTCACGCTCGCGCTGCCGGCCAGGGCCGGCGACGACGACGTCGAAACCGTTCGTCTCGCACGGGCGATCGCGGCCCTGCCGCTGCCGTCGACGGCGGCGCCAGGGGCGCCGCGAGTGACCCTTGCCGTGACGCCGGAGGCGGCGGGCGCGCTCACGCGCGA
>JBGARM010000358.1:0-3474 GCA_044230215.1 Thermoanaerobaculia bacterium
CTGGCTCTCGGCAACCTGGAGCTGGACGCCGGCGATCATGCCGCCGCGCGCGCAGCCTTCGCGACGGTCACCCGCGCACGGCCGGAACGCGCGGACGCGTGGACGGGACTCGGGCTGGCCTGCCAGGCGGCGGGCGATCTCGATGGAGCCCTCGAGGCCCTGCGGCGGGCCGCCGGCGCCGCCCCGGCCGAGGCGCCCATGCATTTCAACCTGGCCGTCGCGCTGCAGAAGGCGCGGCGCTACGACGAGGCGATCGCGCAGTTCCGGCGGACGCTCGCGGTCGATCCGAAGTTTTACGTCGCGCGTTACCACCTCGGGCTGACGCTGCACGCCAAGGGCGAGTACGAGGCAGCGATCGCCGAGCAGCGGACCTGCCTCGAGACCGACGACGATCCGTGGGTGACGGCGCTGCTCGCCTTCTCGCTCGCCAAGGCGGGACACCGCGACGAGGCCCTGGCCGAGCGCGGCAGACTCGTCGCCGAGTCGGCCGGGCGCTATGTGCCGCACGTCGGGCTGGCGATCGTGCACGCGGCGCTCGGGGAGCCCGACGAGGCGCTCGCCTGGCTCGAGAAGGACTTCGCCGAGCGCTCGCTGTTTCCGCCGTTCTACGCCTGGGATCCGGTCTTCGACGACCTGCGCGGCGAGGCGCGCTTCGCTGACCTCGTGCGCCGCGTGCAGCAGGCGAAGCTCGCCACCGACGGCGCCTGAATCAGCGGCCGATACGAGCTGCGATCAGAACTGTCGCGGGGTGCCTCGCGGCTGCGGCTGGAAGCCGGGGTTCGAAGACTCGAGCGCGCCGCAACGCGGAGCCACAGGCGTAGGGGCGAGCGCCGGCGGAGCGAACGGCACCGGCGGCGGATTCTGCAGGCTCCAGGCGCAGTTCTCGCCGGGTTCGACGACCTCGAAACCGTCGCCGAACAGCAGATCGCTCGCGCCGTAGACGGCGCGAACCTGCGCGTAGCTGTTCTCCGACGCGCCGCCGCAGACGCACGGTTCGGGGATGAATTCGCCGC
Organism: Thermoanaerobaculia bacterium; assembly: GCA_044230215.1. Taxonomy (GTDB): domain Bacteria; phylum Acidobacteriota; class Thermoanaerobaculia; order Multivoradales; family JAGPDF01; genus JAGPDF01. Next base: position 1,014 of record JBGARM010000358.1, read on the forward strand.
ACGCCACGTTGCGCGCCGGCAGGAGCTTCGCGCCGCAGCCGGGAGCGTAGGTCATGGCATCCGGCACGTAGGCGTGATGGTCGAGACCGTGCTGGTGGCCGATCTCGTGCACGGCGGTCCAGCACAGCTCGGCGAGCGTCGTTGGCGACGGATCGCTATAGATGCCGGAGAAGGTGAACGAGGTCGAATTCGGAATGAACCCGCAGGTGTAGGGCGAGACCCCCGCTGTGGTCGCGTCCTGCCCGATGTTCTGGGGGATTCCGGCGATCACGTGCTCGAGATGCGGCAGGCTTCCCGGGTCGATGTCGGTCACGGTGACGCCAAACGGACGGTAGGCGCGCTGCACGCAGGCGACGAGGTCGTTCCAGAACGAAGGCGGCAGGGCGAACGGCGGCAGATTCGCGCTGTTCTGGGCGAGGATCGACGAGCGGTTGACGCGCGAGTCCTCGAAGCCGCGGAAGTAGACGCACCCCGTCGGCTTGCAGTCCTCGAGGTAGATGAGCGGCATCGGCGGCGCGCCGACGAGCTCGAGATCGAAGTCGATGCCGCCGGTGGTGGCGCCTGCGGTCACCACCACCGGCGTGCCGCTCGTCGGGTCGCAGGCGACGCAAGGAAGGTTGTCGTAGAGCTCGTTGGCGTAGCCGAAGGCGCCGCTGGCCAGCGCGTAGTACGTTGCGGCCGGCAGATCGAGGGCGCCGTTGGTCAGGTAGGCTCCTGAGGCATCGCTGAGGACGGTGCCCGCGAGGGCGCCGGTCGCGTCGTAGATCGCGATCTGCACGCCGGCGAGAGCGCCGCCGTTCGCGCCGGTGACCTGACCGGAGATGCCGGCTCCTTCGGGGATGCCGTCCAGGGAGAAGGCGACGCAGGCGGTGGCATTCAGGGCGACCGGTACCGGCGTGCCGGCGTCGGGGACGCAAGTCCCCGGAGTGCAGGGCTGTTCCTCCCACACCTCGCCGAGGAGCCCGGATCCTCCCGGAGGCAGCGCGACGACGCGATACGAAGTCCCGGATGGGAGGCCGGAGACCCGGAACTGACCGCTCGTATTCGCCAAGGCGCCGGTCTCGTAGCCGCCGTCGAGGCGGAAGATCGAGACGCTCGCCCCATTCGCGGGGGCGTTGGTCGCGGCCACGACGACGACACCCGAGAGAACGCCGCCCGGATCGAGCGCGAAATCGATGCCCGCGACCTCACCCGCACCGACGACGTCGACGAAGGTAGGAGAACTCGAAGGAGCGCAGGTAAACGGGTCGTAGCAAGTCCCGGCGTCGGCATAGATCTCGCCGACATGCTCGCCGTCGACCACCGCCACGACGTAGGACTCCGGCGCCAGCCCGCCGATGCGGTAGGTGCCATCGCTCGCCGTGCTCGCGATGGCGGGAAACGGCGCGCTGTTCGAGCGCGCGACGACCATCACGTTGGCCAGCGGCTGGCCGGTGCCGCTCTCGACGATCGTCCCCGAGATCGCGCCGAGGCGGCCGAGGGCGAAGTCGATACCGGTCACCGGGCTCGCGCCGACCACGATCGGTGTGCCGGCTGTCACGGTACAGAACGGCTCGCACGGCAGATTGTTCCAGAGCTCGTCGAGATAGCCGCTGCTGGTGCGCGCGAAGTAGGTCCCGGGCAGCAGCCCCTCAAGAGTGTGCCAGGCGCCGTTCGCGTCGGTCTGGGCAAAGACCGATCCGCCTCCGGCGGACGAGTGGACACTGACGGCCACCCCGGCGAGCGGCACGGCGGCGAGATCGGTGACCGATCCGGAGACGGGGGTCCCGGCGGCCAGGGCCACGTCGATTCCGGCGGTCGTCGCGCCGGCGGTGACCGCGATCGGACTGCCGGCGTTGAAGACATCGCAGCTCATCGAGCAGACGGCATTGGGATAGACCTCTGCCACGAGACCCGGCGCGGAAACGCGGACCTTGTAGCTGCGGCTCTCGAGCCCGTCGAAGGACCAGGCGCCCCCGGCATCCGCGACGACGTCGACGAGGCCGAAGGTGCCGAACGGCCCGAGCGCGAAGCCTTCGACCCGCGCCCCGGGCACCGGAGTCACGCCGTCGGCGAGGAACACGGTCCCTTCCAGGCGCCCGCCGGTGTCGAGCGCGAAGTCGATCCCGCCGACCAGGTCGCCGGCGGCAACGGCAACAGGGGTCCCGGAATCCTGCGGGTTGCAGACCTGGTCGCAGGCGATGTCCGGCCAGACTTCGTCGACCAGCAGGGCGGTCGACTGCGTGCGCACGAAGTAGGAGCCCGGAACGAGCGCGGCGAACTGGTAGTGCCCGGTCGGGCCGGTGGTGGTGGCTGCGACGGGGAGCAGAGTCCCGTCGACGAAGCGCTCCGCCACGAGCGCCGCATCCTCGACCTGCAGCTGATAGCCGGATTCCACCGTCACCGACCCGCCGTTGTCGCACGTCGCCAGGCCGCGGGCCACCAGGTCGCGGGCCAGGGCGGGGCCCAGGCCGTCGTCGAG
>JBGARM010000359.1:0-3473 GCA_044230215.1 Thermoanaerobaculia bacterium
AGCAGGCCCTCGCGCTCGCGGCTCCGCAGCAGCTGGGCGGAGGGCTCGGCCAGCGGGTCGCCGGCCAGGGATGGACCGCCGGCGAGCGCTCGCAGGACCGCGAGCGCCTGGCGCCGGGTCTCGTCGCTCGCCGGCATGCCGTTCAGGCGGAAGATCGGAGCAGAGGCTGCAGCACCGCCGCGGCACGCAGCTTCGCGACGCGTTGCGCCAGCCCAGCCTGCTCTTCGGTCGAGCCGCCACCGTCGGGCAGGAGCGCGCCGGCGATCGCCGCGTCGCCGGCCCCGGCGAGCAACTGCTCGACGATCAGCAGATCGAAGTCGTCGAAGCCGGCGATCCCGAGCGCATTCGGCACCGCAGCACCGAAGACCCGGGTGTGGGCGAGGGCGCGGATCCAGCCCAGGACCTTCGCGCGCGGCTCTTCGCCCGGGTGGCGCCGGCCGACGAGGGCGAGAATCGACTCGCGGTCGTCGACGTTGAGCAGCAGGGCGAGGAAGAAGCGATGTTCGGGATCGGTGACGTTGCCGCGCTGCGCGACCAGGTACTCGAGCCGCTCCTGCTCGGCGAAGACCGCATCGAGCTCGTCGATCACGGCGCCGTGACGCGACCGGGCGGCGGCGAGCAGCTGGCGGAAGCGCCGCGCCCGGTCGTCGTCGCTCACGCCGAAGTGCCGGCCGAGGTCGCCGCGGGCGCCGAACCTCCGGGCCGCGGAGAGAATCCGGAAAGCGGTGTGGAGGTCGGCGGCCGAGAGCCACGCGCAGGCCGCTGCGACCGCCGGGGTCGGTTCGGTCGCTTCGCCAGTGGACGATCCGCTGCCGCGGAAGAGGGCCGCGAGGCACTGCAGCTGCTTGGTCGAGGTCGCCTCCTCGAAGAACGGGTCGTAGGCGACGCACGGCGGATCGTAGGAGAACTGGGGCTGATGCGCCGGACTGCCGGCGGTCCGCACGACGATCGTCGCCGAAGGCTGGTCGAGGTGAAACAGGCGGTGGATGTAGGCGCTGCCGGGGACGATCGGCTGCACCGCTCCCCGCTCCAGCACTTCGCACTTCAGCAGACCGACGCGGCCGAGGCGGAAGTGCGGGTTGACCTCGCGCGTCGTCGAGAAGGCGTAATGGCCGTGGATGCTGGCGCCCTCGAGCACCTGGAAGGCGCCGGCGAAGGCGTGCTGGTGAAGCGCCGTCGTGGAGGAGAACCAGACATAGACGTCGATGTAGAAGCGCGCGCCGTCGTAGAGGGTCAGCGCGGGGTCGCCGAAGCGCGAGGCCGGATCGCGCTGCCACGGCAGCCGTTGCGAGGAGACGGCCTCGAGCAGCACATCGGCGAGCCGCAGCCTCGCCGGCAGGTCGGCGTGCCGCAACGCTTCGGCAGCGAGCGCCGGGAAGGCGTCCTCCGCGTAGTCGAGCGCGCGCCATCGCGCCTCGAGCCCGTCGCCGAGGCCGCGGAACGCCGCGAACACTCCGGCAACCTCCCTGGCGATGGGACCTTCCTGCCCGGCGGGACCGGCCAGCGGCCCATCGGGTCGGCTAGGGGGCACAGATTCCGGAGCCGTTGCAGTTGACGGTGCTGGGGCACGACGTCTGCGTGATGCAGTCGCCAGGCGTGACGCAGAGGCACGAGCCCTGAGCGAGGACGCTGCTCGGCACCGCCAGCGACGCGACGAGCGGCAGCACGATCGCCGAGACCAGGCCGACATTCCGCAGCAGGTCACGGCGGGAGTGCCCAGCCTGCTCCCAGACCAGCGAGCTCTGCATCAGGTCGTTCTCCTGCAGTTGCTCGAGCGCCAGCCAGACGACCGCCTCTCCCTGCCCGGGATCCGTGCCGGCCGACGCGCTCAGCGCGGCGGCGATCTCGGCGACGCTCTTCGTCCCGTCGCAGGCCGTCCAGACTGCCGCGGCAGTCTCGTTCAGACTGTGCGCACGCGCAGCCTCGGTGTCGTAGACCAGAATCTCGCCCGGCGTCTCCTGGACGACGACTCCCTGCGTTCGGGCGAGCGGGCGGTGGGAAGAGTCCATGGCGTCCTTTCGGTGGTCACGGTCTGGGACCGGACCGGCTCTGCTGCAGTAAATCGTAGATCCAGTCGGCGATCTCTCCGACCTCGCCGCGCGGCGACTCCCATAGGCTCGCCCCGGCGACCATCTTGCCCAGCGCTGCGAGCGAGCGCTCGGGGGCGGCCCGAAGCGGCAGCGTGTGGGGTAGCAGCCGCAGGAGCGCCGCGCTCGCACCGATCCTTCTCGGCTGCCATTGTGCGCCGGGATCATAGTGGGTGAAGAGCACCGCGTCCACTGGCAGGGGCACCTCTCCGGCGACGCCGCCGAGACTCTCCACCGTCTGCTCGACCTGGCGCAGGTCGCCCTCTTCGGGCCGCACGGAAAGCGCCTTCGCGAACGGGGAGACCCGGCCCACCGCGTCGACGAGGGCGAAATCGTCCGAGTAGTAGACCGCGCCGCGCAGCACCAGCTCCCGCACCAGCGTCGTCTTGCCCTGGCAGCTGCTCGCCGGGAGCACGACGGCGCGGCCGCCGATTCCGGCCACCCCGGCATGCACGAAGACGTGCGTGGTCGCGAACTCGCCGATCGCCAGCTTGATGCGCGCCGCGAGGTAGTCGAGCGCAACGGTCACCGAAGCGTGCTGCCCGATCGTCGCGCCGTCGAGCGAGAGGGCCACCGCGCCGTCCGGCGCGAGCAGGACCGTGAAGCGATGGGAGTCGGCTCGCTCCGCGGGCGGATTCATGCCGTCGGGGAGGAGAGCGTCGAGCCGCGCTCGAATCCCTTGGACGAGCTCCCTCGTGTCCGCCTCGACGCGGATCTCCGCGCCGTAGGCGGAGAGGCTCAACGAATGGCGCTCTCCCGCATCCGCCATGGCCGCCTCAACCTCTCTCGGCGGGCTCTCCCGCCGGGCCGGAGAGCTGCCGGGCTGCACAGACGCCGCGCACGCACTCGCGCAGCCAGCGGTGCGCCGGGTCGGCGTCCATGCGCGGGTGCCAGAGGAGGGCGAGCGTGAACTCGGGCGTCGCGAAGGGCAGGGCGAATGTGTGCAGGCCCGCGCGCAGGTTGCCGGTGTGGCGCTCGGGCACGGTCGCGATCAGGTCGGTGGCGCGGACGAGCGCCAGCGCCGCGGCGAAGCCGTCGACGAAAACGGCGATCTGCCGGCGGGCGCCGAAACGCTGCAGTGCCTCGTCGGCCAGGTTCGCGCCGGGGCCCTGGAGACCGACGTCGACATGCCGGCCGGCGGCGAATCGCGCCGCGGTCACCCGCCCCTGGCGGAGCGGGTGCCCTGCGCGCACGACGCCGACGAAGCGATCGCGGAAGAGCGCCTGCGCGCGGAGCTCCGGACCGGTCTCCGGACCGACCACGCCGGTCTCGAGGTCTACCCGACCCTCGCGCAGCGCGGCGCTCTCGCGATCGAGCTTCTGGCGAAAGCGCAGCTTCACGCCCGGCGCCTCTTTCTGCACGCGCGCGAGGAGAGCCGGAGCGAAG
>JBGARM010000035.1:0-14089 GCA_044230215.1 Thermoanaerobaculia bacterium
TTGGAAATGTCGACCACGGTCTACTCCTGTCTTTGGGCCGTCAGCGGACGCGGACGACGGCGGGGTCATTGTCGTCGTAGAGACGCGCGAGCTGGGCGGCGCGGCGCTCGCCGCCGGTGCGCTCACCGTCGAGAACCGGTCGCTCGTCGATCCGGCGCGACTCGCTTTTCTCAAAGTGACGCCCGACCTGCCGGCCGGCTCGCTCGGTCGCGTGCTGGCGCGCGGCGGGCGCTGGGCAGTGGTGGAGCTCGCCGCGACGTCGCCGCCGGGCCTTCTCCGGCAGCTCCGCCGCACCGGCGAAGCCGCCCCAGGCCCCGGTCCGGACCGGGTGGGGCCGGCGCTCTTCCCCTTTGCCCCCAACCGGGTGCTGGCACGGCGCCGGTCGCGCCCGGCGCGAGGCGGCAGCGAGGCTTTGGGCGACCCACAGATCGCCCTCCTGCTCGACGAGATCGACCGCGACCGATGGGCCGCCGACGTCGCCACGCTGGCGGCGTGGAATCGATGGACGCGCGGCAGCCAGGTGCTCCAGGCGCGTGACTGGCTGGTGGCGCAGTTCTCGGCGCTCCCGGGCCTCGCGGTGACGACCGCGAGCTTCCCGGTCGGCGCCAACACCGGTTGGAACGTCATCGCCAGGCTGACCGGCAGCGTACGCCCGAACGAGTGGTACGTGGTCGGCGGGCACTACGATTCGACCTCGGGCAACCCTGCTGTCGGCGCGCCGGGGGCCGACGACAACGCCTCGGGCTGCGCCGGGACGCTCGAGCTCGCCCGCCTCTTCGCAGCGCACCCGCCGGAGGCGACGCTCGTCTTCGTCTGCTTCTCGGGCGAGGAGCAGGGCCTCTACGGCAGCGAGGACTACGTCGCCGACCTGGCGGCGGCAGGTCAACTGGGCAACGTCCAGGGCGCCTACGTGCTCGACATGATCGCCTTCACGGCGGGAGCGGCACTCGACTGCATCCTCGAGACCGAGTCGTTCGCCCAGGGCTGGATCGACCTGCTCGCCGATGCCGCCGCCGACTTCACCTCCCTGGGTATCGTGATGGAGTACGGCGTCTGTTGCTCCGACCACGCGCCGTTCCTGCAGTTGCCGGTGGGGCAGCGCCGCCCGGCCGCGCTGGCGATCGAGGCGGACTATCCGTCGAACCCGAACTACCACACGACGAACGACCTGCCGGGCTACCTCAATCCCTTGCTGGCGGAGCAGATCCTGCGCATGGGCGGCGGCGCGCTCCTGCGGCTGGCGGGCTCGCCGGCGATCTTTGCCGACGGCTTCGAGTCCGCCGGCACACTGCGCTGGAGCGTCACCGCGCCCTGAGCGGAGGGCCGCGCTCAGTCCAGCTTGCCTGCCGGCACCTTTTCGGAGAACTGCCAGCCGGCGGCGCCCTTGACCATTTGCACCAGGAAGAGCCACTTCGCGCCGGGGTAGAGCTCGCCTTCGACCTCGAGGGTGGCGGTGTCGCCGCGCTGCTCGCCGCCGGTGACCTTGTGCTTCTTGGGCAGCCAGAAGTCGCCGAGCATCTCGACGGCCTCCTTGAGGTTCTCCTCGGGTGAGTTGTAGTCGTGCTCGAGCGAGCTCATGCTGGCCGGAGCGACCCCCGCCCGGATGCCCGCCATGTCCTTCTTGCCGACCGCGCGATACAGCGCGTCGAGCGCCTTGCCGGCCTCGCCGCCGTCGGCAGGAAGCTGGGTGCCGGCGGGAGGACGGACGACGTCGGCGGCGAAACGGACGTCGACCGTCCAGCTGTCGCCGGACATCGGTTTCACCGGTTTGACCGACCAGACTCTGCCGGCGACGCGCTGCGGCGTGTTCTCCGTCCATTCGACCTTGAGCGCGCCGTGCGAATCGTCGATGTACTGGGTCATCGTCTCGGCGAAGGTGGCGTTCATCGACACGCTGCCATCGGCGTTGGCCCACAGCAGAATGTAGTTGCCCTTGGCCGTCTCGGAGTTGATCGCGACCACGTGCGGATCGAGCGCGCCGGCAATCTGCGCCGGATCGAGCGCCGCCCCGGCGAGCAGGATCTCGACCGAGCGTTTCCGTCCGTCCGACTGGTCGCGGACCTCGTACGCCGTCGCGACTTTCGGGGCGATGACCTGCTTGCCGGCGGTGAACTTGCCGAAAGCCTCGCCGGCGAGCAACGGCGCGGCGAGGGTCGTGAGAAGCGTGGCGACGACAGTCAGGCTGATGCTGCGCATGGAGATCTCCGTCGAGGAAGGTGTGGCCGGAGTATAGCGACGGCTCGTTCCTGCCCGAAGGGCGGGATTCTTGTACTGTTGCGCCACGGGGAGCCCGGTTCCGATGGAAGAGAGTGGAGAGGCTGGCGAAGCGCAGGTCGACAAGGCGGAGAGGTCGGACCGCAACCTCCGGCGCATCCTGGCGGTGGGAATGGAGCCGGAGGTCTGGAAGCGGATCGAGCCGCTGCTCAACCGTTCCTACTTCGAGGTCGACAAGGTGCCGCGCGGCGAGAGCGGACGGGTCCTCTGCCAGTCCATCGCCTTCGACCTGCTGCTCGTGCGCTTTCCCCTGACCGATATCGACGTCAGCGATCTGCTCGCCGCGGTGAGGCGCCCGGCGTCGCTCTGCGCGCGCAGCCAGGTTCTGCTGGTCGCCGACGAGGCGCGGCTGTTCCAGGCCCAGAGGCTGGTCGGCCAGGGGGCCGACGCCGCCCTGGCGACGGAACGGACCGGCGATCTCCTGAGCGAGTTCACCGCGCGGTTGCTGCACGTGGCGCCAAGGGTCGCCTCGCGGGTGATGGTCCGCCTCCAGGCGCGGATCGGCGACGGCGACAGCCAGGCCTTCTGTCAGACCGTCGACCTCTCGACCAGCGGCATGTTCGTCGGCACGGACGCCTTGTACCCGCTCGGCACGAGGACCAGTTTTCAGCTCTTTCTGCCGCAGGACAGCGAGGCCGTGGTCGGGTCCGCCGAGGTCGTCCGCCAGGTTTCCGGCGGGCAGGGTCGAGCCGAGGGAATCGGCCTGCGGTGGGTCGAATTTCGCACTGGCAGCGAGGCCCACCTGCGCGCGTTCCTCTTGCGCGCCGCCGACTCCTCCTAGCGACCGGGAGCCGAGGGCTGGCCGGGAAGGCGCACCGCGGGAGCCTGGGTGAAGGAGATTCTGGGCCTGCGGGATTCGGTCTAGGATAGGCCCTGCATGCTCGAGGTTCTCAAACACCCCAAGTCGATGCCGCAGAGCGAGGAGTCGGAGCGCGCCGTGCTGGCCGCGGTGCTGCTCGACCCCCGGCTGCTGCCCTCGGTTTCCGGGCGGCTCAAGGCGGAGGATTTCCACAGCGAGCGTCACCGGCTGATCTACGCCACGATGCTCGACCTGCAGGAGAGCCAAGTCTCGATCGACCTGCGCACCGTGCAGGCGAAACTGGAGCAGAAAGCGGCCCTGGAGAGCGCCGGCGGTCTCGCCTACCTCGCCGGTCTCGACGTCGATCTCCCCGACCTCGGACGCTTCGAGCACTACGTCGAGATCGTCAAGGAGCGCTCCGTTCGCCGGCGGCTGATCGACGTCTGCCGCGAGATCACCCGCGACTGCCTCGACGGTGGCGTCGACGCGCAGAAGGCGCTCGACCGCGCCGAGTCGGCGGTCATGGCGCTCGGCGAGGAGGCGGTCCGGCGCGGCTTCGTGCCGTTCGACCGCATCATCGAGGAGACCCTCGAGATGCTCGAGGAGAACCCCGGCGCCGCTCTGACCGGAACTCCCTCGGGTTTCATCGACTACGACCGCATGACCCACGGCCTGGGCAAGGGGACGCTGATCATCATCGGCGGCCGCCCGGGCATGGGCAAGACCAGCTTCGCGCTCAACATCGCTTCGCACGTCGCCATCCGCGAGAAGAAGACGGTCGGGATCTTCTCGCTCGAGATGGGGCAGCAGGAGTTGGCGCTGCGCATCCTCTGCGCCGAGGCCGACGTCTTCTTCTCGCGCATCCGTTCGGGACACCTGTCGCAGCAGCAGTGGGTGAAGGTGGTGCAGAAGATGGGCGAGATCGGCAAGGCGCCGATGTTCATCGACGATTCGGCCTCGCCGACGCTGCTCGAGGTGGCTTCGAAGGCTCGCCGGCTGAAGGCGGAGAAGGGGCTGGAGGTGCTGGTCGTCGACTACCTGCAGCTCATGCAGGCGGGCGGCCGGTTCGAGAACCGCAACCTCGAGATCTCGGCGATCACGCGCGCTTTCAAGCAGCTCGCCAAGGAGCTCGATATCCCGATCATCCTGCTGTCCCAGCTCTCGCGCGCCTCGGAAAAGCGCGGCGGCGACCACCGGCCGGTGCTCTCGGACCTGCGCGAATCGGGCTCGATCGAGCAGGACGCCGACCTGGTGGCGTTCATCTACCGCGACGAGGTCTACAACAAGGAGGACCCGTCGGTGCGCGGCCTCGCCGAGTTGATCATCGCCAAGCACAGGAACGGCGAGACTGGCACCGTCCAGCTCGTCTTCAAGGGCGAGACGACGCGCTTTCACAGCTACGATCCGAGCCATGCCGGGAGCGACTTTGGCTGAGGCCGAAGGCGCAGCGCACTCCCTTCGCAGAGCCTGGGTCGAAGTCGATCTCGCGGCCCTCCGGCGCAACTACCGCCACCTCGGCGGACGCGTCGCGCCGGCGAAGATTCTCGCCGTGGTCAAGGCCGACGCCTACGGTCATGGTGCCGTCGCGGTGGCCCACGCGCTCGAGGCCGAAGGCGGCGAGCGCCTGGCCGGCCTCGCCGTCGCCACCGCCGAAGAGGCGATCGAGCTCCGAGAGGCGGGCGTGGAATCCCAGATCGTCGTGCTCTCGCCGCTTCCTCCAGAAGCCGCTCCGGTTCTTCAGCGGTACCGGCTGACGCCGGTCATTTCGAGTCTCGAGAGTTTTCAGGCTCTAAAAGCTTTCAGTAAAGGGTGTGGGTGGGTGGCGCCACTCCACCTCAAGTTCGATACCGGGATGACGCGCCTGGGCATCGATGCCCGGGAGGCCTCTTCCTTGTTCGAGCTTTTGAGGGCCTCGCCGCAGGTGCGACTGGAAGGGGTCATGTCGCACCTTGCCGAGGCCGAAACTCCGGATTCGGAGTCGAACCGGATGCAGCAGGAGCGCTTTGCGGAAGTAATCTCGCTGCTCACACCGGCGGAGCGGGCCGCGATGACGGTGCATCTGGCCAACAGCGCGGGCGCGCTGCATCTGCCGGCGGCGCGCTTCGACTGGGTGCGCCTGGGCATCGCGCTCTACGGCTACGACTCGGCGGGAAGGCTTTCGGCGGACCTGGAGCCGGTTCTCTCGGTGGAAGCAGAGATCGTTCAGGTCAAGTCGATCCCAGCGGGGACGCGGGTCGGTTACGGCGGGCGGTGGGTCGCCGATCGCCCGAGCCGGATCGGGATCGTGCCGGTGGGCTACGCCGATGGCTATTCGTGGCGGCTGGGGAATCGGGCCGAGGTCCTCGTCGGAGGGCAGCGGGCGCCGGTGGTCGGTTCGGTGAGCATGGATCTCCTGGCGGTCGATGTCACCGGCGTCGCCGCCGACGTCGGCTCGCGCGCCACGCTCCTGGGCCGCCAGGGCGCCGAGAGGATCTCCGCGGTGGAACTCGCCGCAGACGTCGGAACCATCCCTTACCAGCTGCTTTGTCTTTTCGGCTTGCGCCTGCCGCGGCGTACCGTCGAAGGCACGGCTCGCGAGGTCCCGGTTCTGGGCATTTCGCCGACGGTCGAAAAGGCGCCATGATCTCGCGCGCCGTGCCGCTCGAAGGCTATTTCACCGAGATGGGGAGGTTCTTCCAGATTCTCGGCAGGATGTTCGCCTGGACGTTTCGCCGGCCCTACGATCCGCGGGAGCTCTTGCGCCAGATGGTGCGCATCGGCGTCGACTCCCTGCCGGTCGTCCTGCTGACGGCGCTCTTCACCGGCATGGTGATGGCGCTGCAGACTTTCTCGACCCTGAAGCGCTTCAACGCCGAGGGCTTCGTCGGTTCCCTCGTGGCGCTTTCCATGGTGCGCGAGCTCGCGCCGGTGATCTCGTCGCTGCTCATCGCCGGACGCTGCGGCTCGGCGATGGGAGCGGAGCTCGGCACGATGCGGGTCACCGAGCAGATCGACGCGCTCGAGGTGCTGGCCACCGATCCGGTGCACTTTCTCGTCGTGCCGCGGGTCTGGGCGACGGTTTTCATGCTGCCGCTGCTCATCGTCGTGGCGGACGTCGTCGGCATCGTCGGCGGCTACCTGATCTCGGTGGTCTACTTCGGCGCCAACCCGGTGACCTACGTCGAGAACACCTTTCGCTACATGGACCTCCAGGATCTCTCTTCGGGTCTGATCAAGGCGGCGGTCTTCGGGCTGATCATCGCCGTCGTCGGCTGCCAGAAGGGCTACTACACCCGCGGCGGCGCCGAGGGCGTCGGTCGGGCGACGACCCGGGCCGTGGTGCTCGCCTCGATCGCCATCCTGATCTCCGATTTCTTCCTCACCAAGATCCTGTTTTGACTCCTCCCGTCAAGATCGACCTGCGGCAGGTTTCGAAGTCGTTCGGCGGACGGCAAGTCCTCGACGGCCTCGATCTCACGATCTACGCGGGGGAGTCGGTGGTCATTCTCGGCGGCTCGGGGAGCGGCAAGAGCGTCCTGCTCAAGCACATGATCGGGCTGATCGCGCCGGATTCCGGCACCGTCGTCGTCGATGGAGTGGACATTCACTCGCTCGACGGGCGGGCGATCACCGACTTCCGGCGGCGCTTCGGCATGGCGTTCCAGGAGGGCGCGCTCTTCGACTCGATGACCGTCGCCGACAATGTCGGCTTCGCGCTGCGGCGGGCCGGCCGGCCGGCGGCGGAGATCGCCGCGCGGGTCGCCGAATGCCTCGAGATGGTGCACCTCGAAGGTGCCGAAGAGAAGATGCCCGCCGAGCTCTCGGGCGGCATGCGGCGCCGGGTCGGCTTCGCCCGCGCCATCGCGCTCGAGCCCAAGATCCTGCTGTTCGACGAGCCGACGACCGGTCTCGATCCGGTGATGAAGGCGGTGATCGATCAGCTGATCCTCGAGCTGCAGGCGAAGCTCGGCTCGACGGCGGTGTCGATCACGCACGACATGGACAGCGCCTTTCGCATCGCCGAACGGATCGCGATGCTCTATCAGGGGAAGATCATCGCCTATGCGCCGCCGGCGGAGTTTCGCGCTTCGTCCGACCCGCGGGTGCAGCAGTTCATTCAGGGTCTGGCCACCGGGCCACTGACGGAGTGAAGCCGTCAGCGGACGCCGCGAAGGAGTCATCGATGTCGAACGTCTCGCAAGCCGTCAAGGTCGGCATTTTCATGACGATCTGCCTCGTCATCCTCGGCTGGCTGATCCTGCGGGTGGAGGACTGGCGCATCTGGGGACCCAGGGGAGCGCGCGTCGACGCCGTATTCGACTCGGTGGTCGGCCTCGACGACAAGGCGGCGGTGCGGCTCGCCGGCGTCCGCGTCGGCCGGGTCGACGGCATCTCGCTCGAAGGGCGCAAGGCCCGGGTCTCGCTGCTGCTCGACCAGCCGATCGCCTTCGTCGAAGGCAGCTACGCCGCGATTGCCAATCAGGGGTTGCTCGGCGACAAGTTCATCGAGCTCCGCCTCGGTCCGGAGGGCGCGCCGCTCCTGCCGCCCGGGACCGTTCTCGCGGGCAAGACGCCGGTCTCCTTCGACGACGCGATGGCCAAGATCGAGGAGATCGGCACCTCGGTGCAGGACTTCCTCGGCGGCGGCAAGGGCGGCAAGGGAGGTTTGGGCGGCTCGGCAGGGACCGGCGGCTTCTCGACGCTGATCGACAGCATCCAGGCAACCTCCGACGAGCTGCGTGCCCTGATCGCCGAGAACCGCTCGAACCTCTCCGGCACGGTGGCGAACTTCGAGCGCTTCAGCGAGACGCTCGCCCGCGAGCTGCCGCGCATCACCGAGCAGATCGCGCGCGTGCTCGAGCAGGTAGACGCCGTCCTGGCGGAGAACCGCGGCAATCTCAAGGACTCGATGGCGAACATCAAGGCGCTCACCGCGGACGTGCAGACGTCGGTCGACAATCTGAACTCGATCACTACCAAGATCGCCAGCGGCGAGGGCACGATCGGCAAGCTGGTCAACAGCCCGGAGGCGCATGACCAGCTGATGAGCGCCCTCGGCAGCGTCGAGAAGGGGGTCGATGCCCTGGGCTCGACGCTCAATCGGGTCAACGAGCTCAAACTCGATCTCGGACTCGGCGGGGCCTACCTCTCGGAGGTCGAGGACTGGCGCTCCGCTTTCCGCCTCGACCTGCTGCCGCACGGCGACGAGAGCGAGCGGTACTACCGTGTCGAACTGGTCTCCGACCCGCGCGGCCGCATCTCGCAGAAGCGCGAGATCGTCACCGTCACGCTGCCCGACGGCTCGACCGCGACCACCACGACCGACCGGCTGACCAGCGAGACGCGGCGCAACAACTGGTCGGCGCTCTTCGGCTTCCCGTTCGCCGAGAAGCGCGGCTCGCTCTGGGTCGGCATCCTCGAGAACACTGCCGGCGTGCAGGTCGACTACAGCTTCTTCGACAAGCGCGCGATGCTGTCGTTCGAAGCTTTCGACTTCGGCCGCGAGCTCGAGCTCGATCCGCACCTCCGCCTGACCGGTCAGTGGAACTTCCTGCGCCATCTCTACGTCCAGGGCGGCTACGACGATCCGCTGGTGGAGCAGTTCCGCTCGCCCTTCGTCGGCGTCGGCATCCGCTGGAGCGACGACGACCTCAAGTACCTCATGGGCGCGGTTCCGAAGCTCTGACGATGGCCGGACCACGCACTCTCTACGCCTGCCAGAGCTGCGGTTACCAGTCGACGAAGTGGCTGGGGCGCTGCCCCGAGTGCGGCACCTGGTCGTCGTTCGTCGAAGAGGTCCGCGAGACGCCGAAGCGCGCCGGCAAAGTGGGCGACCGGGCCAGTAGCACCCCTGTGGCCCTTTCCGAGATCGATCAGGAGCAGGTCCTGCGCACGCCGTCGGGAATCCCTGCCCTCGATCGGGTGCTGGGCGGCGGCGTGGTGGCGGGCGGCGCGGTGCTGCTCGCTGGCGAGCCCGGGATCGGCAAGTCGACGCTTCTCCTGCAGCTCGCGGCGCGGCTCGCCGGACTCGACCGCAAAGTCCTCTACGCCAGTGCGGAAGAGTCGCCGCGCCAGCTCCGGCTGCGCGCCGAACGTCTAGGCTGCGCTTCGAGCGACGTCCTGGTGGTGGGGGAGACGCGCCTCGAATCGGTGCTCGAGGCGGCACGGGCGGCGGATCCTGCCGCCCTCCTGGTCGACTCGATCCAGGCGATCGCCAGCGACGAGCTCGAGAGCCCGCCCGGTTCGATCGGCCAGGTGCGTCACTGCGCCAATCGCCTGGTGGATTTCGCCAAGCGCTCGGAGTCGACGATCTTCCTCGTCGGCCACGTGACCAAGGAGGGGACGATCGCCGGCCCGAAGTCGCTCGAGCACCTGGTGGACACGGTGCTCAACTTCGAGGGCGAGCGCGAGTCGGACTACCGGATCCTGCGCGCGGCGAAGAACCGCTTCGGCCCGACCGGCGAGATCGCCATGTTCGAGATGCGCGAGTCCGGGCTCGAGCCGGTGCTCGACCCGTCGCAGGTGCTGCTCGCTCGGCGCCGCCGCGGCGCGCCGGGGTCGGCGGTTCTGCCGACGCTCTCGGGCGCGCGGCCGCTGCTCGTCGAGACGCAGGCGCTGGTCAATCCGACCAACTTCCCCTCGCCACGGCGGATGAGCGTCGGTCTCGACGGCAACCGGGTGATCCTCCTCGTCGCCGTGCTCGAGCGCTTCGCGAAGCTCGGCCTCGCCGACCGCGACGTCTTCTTGAACGTCGTCGGCGGTCTCGCGCTCAAGGAACCCGCCGCCGACCTCGCGGTCGCCGCGGCGTTGATCTCCGCCTACCGCGGTGTCGCGCTGCCGCCGGATGCGGTCTTCTTCGGCGAGATCGGCCTGCTCGGCGAAGTCCGCCCGGTGAGCCAGGCCGAAGCCCGCCTGCGCGAAGCGGCCGCGCACGGCTTCAAGCAGGCCTACCTGCCGCGAGTCGAGGGCCTGGCGAAACGGATCGACCTGCAACTCACCCAGATCTCCACCCTCGAAGAGCTCGCCGACCAGCTGCCGGGCTGAGGGGCTGTGGCCGCGAGCCTTATCGCGACGTTCCCGGCCAGATGAGGTCGGGGGCGGGGCAGGCGGGGCGGCCCAGAAGGTAGCCCTGGGCGTAGTCGACGCCGGCTTCGACCGCGGCTTCGAACTCGCCGAGGGTCTCGATGCCCTCGGCGACCGTCTTGGCGTTCATCTCCTTGCACAGATTGACGATCGAGCACAGGAGCTTGAACGGACGGTTGCCGGGAACGCAGCCGAGGATGAGCTCGCGGTCGAGCTTGACGATCTCGGGCTGCAGGTCGGCGATGTACTTCAAGTTCGAGAAGCCGGCGCCCAGGTCGTCGATGGCGAGCGACATCCCCTTCTGGCGGATCTCCGCCAGCACGCTGTGGCACTGGGTGAAGTACTTGATCGGCACCGACTCGGTGATCTCCACCGTGATCTGGTGGCGATGGCGGAACATGGGGTCGTCTGGGCGCACCAGCCAGCCGTAGTCGAACTCGTGCGGGTCGATGTTGAGGAAGAGAGGATAGTGTGGACAGAGGCGGATCGCCTGGTCGCGGTGCAGGCGCCCCAGCTCCGCGACGCGGCCGGCCTGAACCGCGGCGTCGAACATCTCAGGAGTGCTCTTGAACAGCGGATTCGAGTTCCGCGCCAGCGCCTCGTAGGCGAGAATGCGCCGCTTGTGAATGTCGGCTATCGGCTGAAAGACGATGCCGACCTGGGCGCTGTCGACCAGCTCGTGGATGGCGCGGATCTTCTCGGCGGTGAGCATTCCCGGATCCTGTTCCTCCTTGATCATCGGTGCGGCGAGGGCCCGCCGTTCAGAGACGGGGTTCGCGCCCGGTCAGCCGACGGAACGCCTCGATATAACGCTCGCGCGTGCCGGCGACGACTTCGGCCGGCAACTCGGGCGGCATCGATTCGTGGTCCCAGCCCGACGCGTCGAGCCAGTTGCGCACGAACTGCTTGTCGAACGAAGCCGGTTCGGTGCCGGGCCTCCAGGCCGCAGTCTCCCAGTAGCGCGACGAATCCGGGGTCAGTGCCTCGTCGATGAGCACGAGCTCGCCGTCGATCGATCCGAACTCGAATTTCGTGTCGGCGAGCAGCAGGCCCATCGATTCGGCGTGCGCGGCGCCGGCGCGATAGAGGTCGAGCGTCACCTGGCGCAGGCGACCCGCGGTCGCGGCGCCGACGCCGGCCTCGAGGGTTGCGAAGTCGACGTTCTCGTCGTGCCCGGACTCCGCCTTGGTGGCCGGCGTGAAGATCGGTTGCGGCAGCCGGCTCGCGCGCTCCAGGCCCTGCGGCAGCGGCAGGCCGCAGGCGGTGCCCGAGGCCTTGTACTCCTTGTAGGCGCTGCCGGCGAGGAAGCCCCGCGCGACGCACTCGAACGGCACCACCGCGGCCTTCTTCACCAGGACGGCCCGCCCGTCGAGCTGATCGGCATGGCGCCGCAACTCGGCGGGGAACTCGTCGACCTCGGTGGCCAGCAGGTGGTTCGGAACCACGCTGGCGAGGCGCTCCATCCAGAAGTTGGTGAGCTGGGTGAGGATCTTCCCCTTGCCGGGGATCGCCGGACGCAGGATGTGGTCGTAGGCCGAGAGACGGTCGGTCGCCACGAGGAGGATCCTGTCGCCGAGGTCGTAAATGTCGCGCACCTTGCCGCGACGGGGTGCCGGCAGGCCCGGGAGGTCGGTCTGCCAGACGGCGCCGTTGACGCTGCCTTCGCTGATCATGACTTTCTGTGCTCTCCTCGAGGACGTTGCATGGGAATGGTCAATGGCTCAGGGCGGAATTGAATTCGCGCTCGATCAGCTCCATGAGGCCGCCGCGCAATTCGACCAGGGTGTTGTCTCCCCAGAGCGAGGCGTCGACGATCTCATAGACCGGCAGGTTGTCGAGCCCCTTGAGGTGGGCGACGCCGAGCTTGCGCACGCCGACGAGAAGACTACCCTGGGGAGTATCGACTTTCACCGCGACGTAGGTCCGTTCGCCGTCGAGCAGCCGGAAGATCCGGCTGGGAACCGATTCCTTCTCCAGGCGCTGGATGAAGTCGAGCGTGGCGACGATGCCTTCGTTGACCAGCGAGCCGTTCGGGTTGATGTAGGAGTAGAAGCCGCGCGACTCCTCGATCTTGTTGACGACGTCGAGATTCTGGCGTGTCATCGGCGCGAAGAAGCGGTTGACGACCGCCTCGGGGTAGCCGAGAGTGATGAGCAGCGTCTTGATCTCGTCGATCTCCCGCGACGCCTTGCCCGAGGTGAGCCGGGTGAGCTCGACCACGCCGTGGCCGAAGAACTCGTAACGGTCGCCGCCTTCCTCCTTGCCGCCGATCTGGATGGGCAGAAGTCGGTACTGGCCGTGGTTGAGGGCAATGCGCAGACCGTTCGAGAACGGGAAGCCGCGGGCGAGGGCTTCGCGGTAGGCGCGCTGGATGTGCATCGCCAGGATGAGCAGGTGATAGGCCTCGCGGCTGGAATAGAACGCCCCGTCGCCCAGGTACTTCTCGAGCTTCGCCTTGTGCTGGAAAGCGAGCCGGTTCACCTTGCGCTGAAAGCGGAACATCATCCGGAACGAGCGATCCTGCTCGAGGGCGCCCGAGCGGCGGAGAAGCGAGACCGTCTCCGTGAAGTCCGAGATGTCGTAGATCAGCCCGAAGCGCGCCACCAGCGGGTCGACCACCCAGGGGGCCATGAAGTCCAGCGGTCGGGTGCTGGAGGAGAGGCGCAGCGGGGTCGTCGTGTTGCCGATGCCGACCCGGGTCGAGAAACGCTCGCGCCCGAGCACGTGGTCGCCGTCGCGCTCGACGGCGACGATGCTGCGGCGCAGGGCGTGGAACAGCTCGAACTCCTTGAGCTTCACCAGCAGGCTCTCCCAGACCTGGATTCCGGCCGGCGGCAGGAGGCGCGCGGGGTCGTAGGTCGGGCGGCCGGCGAGGAAGGTGAGGTAGCCGGAGCGGTTGAGGTGCAGCCGAGGGTCCTTGCCGGGCTCTTCGCCCAGGAGCCGGGAGATCTGGACGAGCTCGCTGTCGTGGCGCAAGAGCTCCGAATACCACTCGTGGACCTGCATCAGCCGCAGCCTGAAGTCGCGCCCGTCGAGCCGGAGACAACCGGCGAAGTAGCCGGCGAGCTCGGCGAGATTCGGACTGATGTGATCCTCGGTGAAGATGAGGATGTTGTCCTTCATCCGGGTGAGGAGGGTCGGGAACAGCTGCTGCTCGACCTCTTCGGTGTCGGTGGAGAGACGGTTCACCAGGTCGTAGGTGAGGTTCGACAGCCGGTCGAGCACGCGGTGATAGACGCGGTAGCGGAACTCGTCGCCGTTCAGCTTGCCCCAGACCATGTCGCGCCGCAGCAGCCGCTTCGTGGTCTCCTTGAAACCGCGGGCGATGGCGCCCGAGTGGTAGAGCCAGAAGATGCCCGGGAAGCTCCGGCCGTAACTGGCGGTGATCGAGTTCTCGGTGGCGCGGGTCAGCAGCAGGCGGTAGCGCTCCCAGGCGCCGGCGAAGGCCGAGGAGTCGAAGGCAATGCGCTGCAGGGTCGCGTACTCGACCTCTTCCTCCTGCGCCAGGTAGCCCTCGAAGGCCCGGTCGAGCGCCGCGAGCTCGGGGGTCAGCAGGACCGGGTAGCCGAAGAGCGGCGTTGCGCTCTCGTCCTCCTGGTAGATCCGCAGCTGCGCCGGCAGGATCTGTTCGGCGTCCGGCACGAGGCGGCGGAGCTCTTCCGGGCTCTTGCCGAGGAAGTTGAACGGGCCGGTCAGCTGTTGCGGAGCGGGGAGCATCTGTTGATTGCTACAATACCGCGGCTGCCCCCCGGGCGGCTCACCCATGACCCGCTCATCCCCCTCCCAGCCCGCACCGGGCGCCCCGGTGGCGCCGGTGCCCCCGGACATCGACATTTCCGTGCTGGTGCCGGTCCTCGACGAGGCCGGGACCGTGCTCGACCTGGCCCGCCGGGTGCGCGACGCCATCGCTCCGCTCGGCCTCTCCTACGACATCATCTTCGTCAACGACGGCTC
>JBGARM010000360.1:0-3472 GCA_044230215.1 Thermoanaerobaculia bacterium
CGAGGAAGGCCATGAGATGGGCGACCCCCAGGCCCTTGGCATCGATCGCCCCGCGCCCCCAGAGCTCGCCATCGTGGACTTCGCCGCTGCGCGCCGGGTACTTCCAGCCCTCTCCCGCCGGCACGGTGTCGATGTGATGCAGCAGGACCAGCGCCCCCTCCGGAAGCCCCGGCGGCGCGGCGGTCGTAGCGGGCAGGCGGGCGTAGAGGCTGGCGCGTCCGCGCGGCGAGAGGAAGATCCGCGGCTCGATACCGGCGGCGCGGAGCTTGCTGGCGAGGAGCTCCACCGCGGCGCGTTCGTTGCCGGGAGGATTCGTCGTGTCGACGCGGAGATAGTCGGCCAGCGTCGCCGCAGCGGGCGACAACTCCGCCGGCGAGGCGGCCGCGGTGGCGAACGCCGCGACGCCGGGCCAGAGGCCGAAAGCGAGAGCGGCGAGGAGCGGCAAGTAGCGGCGCAAGTTGCCCGCAGTCTACAAAATACGAACGCCGCGGCGGACCGCGGCGTTCGGGAGATTCAACTGCGCTGCAGAGAAAGGCTCAGCTGCCGGCGGTGCCGGTATCCGTTCCGCCGGGCCAGCGAACGTAGAAGCCGTCCGCCCAGACGATGTTCTGGTTGTAGTCGGTCGGGGTGAACGGTCCGGTGGACAAGGTACTGAACCCGGTTCCGATCCCGCCGTTACGACCACCGCTGCCGATGGCGATGACCTGCGCGCCGGCCGGGTTGCCGGTGTAGCCGTAGAGGTAGCTGTTCTTCCAGCCGTCCTTGTCCGGCAGCTCGTTCAGGTAGAAGAAGGTCGAGGTCGGATGCAGGGTGGTGAAAAGGTCCGCTGCGGTAATTTGGTCGTAGGCGGCGCCATTCCAGGTCCGCGTCGTTGCGCCGGCTGCGGCGCCCGAGACGGCGTCCGTCACCCAGGAGAGCCAGGCCGTGCCGACGTTGCGCATGTCGGCCATGGTGCGCTTCTGCTTCGCTTTCTGCAGGGCGTCGATCAAGTTCGGGATCAGGATGGCGGCGATAATTCCGATGATGGCCACCACGATCAGAAGCTCGATCAGAGTGAAGCCCCGCTGGCGATTCCGGAGTTTCTGAATCATGAACTCTCCTTTTGCCTTGGGATCTGCTGCCTGCGGATCATTCCGCAGGCTGTCCGGAAGTTCAGGATTGCATGGCAGGTGCCAGCCGAGTCGGTGCCGCAACTTGCTGAAAAACAAGAGCTTCTTCTGGGTGGTTGGGCAAGATAGACAAATTCTGTCACTCGCCCCGGGCAAAGAGTGTTACTCCACCATCTCCCGGATCAGCTTGCGGTAGATCGCCACCCCGTCCACGAATCCGGGCAGCGGCATCCGCTCGTTGGCTCGCGCGATCCCCATGGTGTCGGTGACCGTGATGAGGAACGGCGAGAAGCCGTAGCTCGGCACTCCGACGCCGCGGAAGAAGCGCGAATCGGTCGCCGCCCAGGGGAGGAAGTACGGCCCGACGATCATTTTGGGGTAGCGCTCGCGGATGGCGCGCTCCAGGGCGAGGAAATCGGCGGTGTCGGTCGGCGAAGCCTGGCGCGCGCCGAGATCCTCGCCGATCCGATAGGTCAGGCCGAGGGTGACGGATTCGGGGAGGAGCTCGGCGAGCACCGCCTGGAGGTCGGCCTCCGGCAGCAGGTGGACGAAGAGGCGCAGCCGGAAGCCCCCTTCCGGATCGGGCTCGACCGGAAAGATCATCAGCTCGTTGCGAAAGAGCGCCTGCAGGAAAGGGGTGAGGCGATCGAAACGCGACCGGTCGAAGAGGGTCGCCCGGGGGTTCGCCAACCAGGCCTGGAGGTTTCCCAGACCGCGGGTCGGCCCATAGCGCGCGAGAAAGAGCGCCACGGGCGGTGAGATGGGGACGGTCGGGTCGGTGGCGTCGAAGCGATCGAGAAACTCGGCCAGGGCGGCGAGCTTCGCGGCGTCAGCGCTGCAGAAGACGACCTCGGTGAACCGCTTCTGGCCGAACTCGATTCCCCAGTACTTGACCTGGTCGGCCGCCATCGCTTCGACGACGCCGCCCTCGGTGAGGACGACCCCCATGCGCTCCACCAGCTCGGGATGGCCGCGAAGAATCCAGCGCGTGCCGGTCTCGCTGCCGGTTTCCTCGCCGGAGGTGGCGAGGAAGAGGATCGATCGTTTGGGCTTGCGTCCGGTTCTCGCGGCCTCGCGGGCGACGTCGGTCGTCGCCAGAAGTTGGGCGATGGTCAGGCTCTTCATGTCGTAGATGCCCCGACCGTACATCCACGGACCGTTGATGACGCCGCCGAAGGGGGGATAGTCCCAGTCACCCGGACCCTCCGCCGGCTCGACGTCGAGGTGCCCGGCGAGCACGATCGCCTTCGGGTCCTCCCCTTCGACGAACGCCCACAGGTTCGCCCGCCCGCCGGCCAGCCGTTCGATATGCGGTGAGAGGCCGGCCGCAGCCAGGTGGCTGGCGAGGAACTCGGCGCCGGGGACCTCGTTGGCGTTGGGCTCGCTGGTGTCGATGCCGATGTACTGCTGCAGCAACTGCACTTCGGGCATGGCGAGAAAGTCGACCCCGCTCCACAGCTTCTGGAGCGCCTCGATCTCGCGCATCTCCGGCGGCACCGGCGGGTGGGCGAGCGCGAGCAGGAGCTTCAACGCCAGGCCGGAGGCGAGGAGGGCAAGATAGAGAGCGGCGCGGGCGCAGTTACGAACCAGGCGCTCGGCGGCGGTCGGAACGGCTTTCGGCATGAGAGCGGAAACTTTAGCATCCGCGGTCGCGCGCCGGGCTGGCCGGCGAGCCGCTCCGCTATCATGGCGCCCTCTTGGATCGTTCTCCCGGCGTGCCGAAAGAACTGGAGCCCGGTCGCCTCCGGCCGGAGGGCGCGAGCGTCGCCTTCCGTCTCGCTCTCCTCGGCCTGGCGCTCGCGCCGCCGCTCCTTCTTCTCGCCGCCGAGGCCTGGCTCTTCGACGGCGATTGGCAATTCCCGCTCGACGACAGCTGGATCCATCTCGTCTTCGCGCGCAGCCTCGCGCACGGCCAGGGGCTGGCGTTCAACCCGCAGGAGCTGGTGGCCGGCACGACCGCGCCGCTGTGGACCGCGCTCGTCGGGCTGCTCGCGCTGCTGCCCGGGTCGATCTTCGTCTGGACGAAGCTCGCCGGCATCGCGGCTCAGGCGGCGAGTGTGCTGCTGGTCGCCGCCGTCGCCCGCCGCCTCGGTCTGTCACCGGCCCGCGCCGCCGTCGCCGCCGGCCTCGTGGCGACGAGCGACTGGCTGGTCTGGTCGGCGCTCTCGGGCATGGAGGTCAATCTCTTCGTGCTGCTGATGCTCGCCGGCCTGCATGCCCATCTGCGCGAACGCGCCGCGAGTGCGCCCGGCGGCCCGAGTCTGGCGCCGCTCTCCTTCCTGCTCTTCGGGCTGGCGGCGCTGGCGCTGGCGGTGCGGGCGCGGGTGGCGGGGGCCGTCGGGTACCCGGCGTTCTGCAAGCCG
>JBGARM010000361.1:0-295 GCA_044230215.1 Thermoanaerobaculia bacterium
AACCCTGGCGAGATGGCCTTCACCCACCAGCTGGCGATCGAGGTCATCGCCTCGATACCGCAGTATCGTGACGAGTTCGCGCGCGCTTTCGGCGCCGGACCGGTCGACATCGAAAAGGTGAAGGACGCGATCGCCGCCTTCGAAGAGACGCTGGTGACTCCGAACTCCCGCTTCGACCGCTGGCTGCAGGGAGATGCGAGCGCTCTCTCTGCCCACGAGCTCGCCGGTTACCAACTCTTCAAGGAGATCGGCTGCGTCCGCTGCCACAACGGGCCGGCGGCGGGGGGCACGTCCT
>JBGARM010000361.1:305-3471 GCA_044230215.1 Thermoanaerobaculia bacterium
CACTGGCATGTCGACGATGTTCGACTGCGCCGCCGCGGTCAGCTTGTTCAGGTTCGGATTGAGAATGATGATTTTCTCCGCGCGCACGACGCCGCAAATCTCGAGCGATTTGTAGTCGCCGGTATCGCCGTGACGCACGACGAGTTCGATCGCATGCGCTTCAAGGTGCCGACGCTGCGCAACGTCGAGCTCACCTATCCC
This sequence comes from Thermoanaerobaculia bacterium, assembly GCA_044230215.1. Classification (GTDB taxonomy): domain Bacteria; phylum Acidobacteriota; class Thermoanaerobaculia; order Multivoradales; family JAGPDF01; genus JAGPDF01. The sequence continues at coordinate 507 of JBGARM010000361.1, forward strand.
TACTTCCACGACGGCGCGGTGACGACGCTCGCCACCGCCGTCGACACGATGGGAGCCGTGCAGCTCGGCAACACGTTCACGCCGGAGGAGACCGCGCAGATCGTCGCCTTCCTCAAGTCGATGACCGGTGACCAGCCGCGCTTCGAGATTCCGCTGCTGCCGCCGTCGACGCCGGAGACGCCGCGCCCTGTGCCGTTCGGCTAGCGCGCACAGCTGCCCGCGCCGGGAAGAACGGGCGACAGTCCACGAATCCGGTGCGCCGGCCGGTGGCAGCGGCGACCGCCGGAGTATCGGTAGACTGTCGCCTGATCTTCTCGACGCGAGGTCCCCGATGCCATTCACCGCCGCCGACTGCCAGCAGGCCCGCCTGCAGATTCCCGCCCTCTCCCGCCGCCATGCCGGGCTGCCTATCGCCTACCTCGACGGACCGGCGGGCTCGCAGATGCCGGCGTCGGTGATCGACGCCATCTCCGGCTACTACCGCGAGGCGAACGCCAACACTCACGGTCAGTTCGCCACGTCGCAGCGTTCCGACGAGCTGCTGCACGCCGTGCGGGAGAAGGCGGCCGCCTTCCTCGGCGCCGCCGACTTCAGCTCGATCTCCTTCGGCGCCAACATGACGACGCTCTCCTTTGCGCTCGCGCACGCCGTCGGACGCGCCTGCTCGCCCGGCGATGAGATCGTCATCACCCAGCTCGATCACGAGGCGAATCGCGGCCCGTGGCTGATGCTGGCCGAACGCGGCCTGGTGATCCGCGAGGTGGCGCTGCTCGCCGACGGAACGCTCGATCCGGCGAGTCTCGCGGCGGCCGTCGGCCCGCGCACCCGGCTGGTGGCGATGGGGCTCGCCTCCAACGCCCTCGGCACGGTCAACGACGTGGCGAAGGCCCGGGAGCTCACCCGCGCCGTGGGGGCCTGGCTGCTGCTCGACGCGGTGCACTACGCGCCGCACTTCGCGGTCGACGTCGCGGCGCTCGATCCGGATTTCCTGCTCTGCTCGGCCTACAAGTTCTACGGTCCGCACGTCGGCCTCCTCTACAGTCGGCCGGGCCTGCTCGAGACGCTCGCCACCGATCGCCTGCGCGTGCAGGATCCCGCGGCGCCGTTCCGGATCGAGACCGGCACGCTGAATCACGCCGCGCTCGTCGGCGTCGGCGCGGCGATCGACTATCTGGCTTCGTGGGGGCGCGGCGACACCCCGCGCGCGCGGCTCGTGGAGGCGATGGCCGGAATCGGCGAGTGGGAGGGGGCGCTCGCCCGGCGCTACTGGAGCGAGGTCCGAGGCATTCCGGGCGTCACCGTGCACGGCCCGGCCTTTGCGGCCGGCGGCGCGGGTCGGCGCGCGCCGACGGTCTCGATCACCCTGGCCGGAGTGCCGGCGGCGACGGTGGCCCGCCGCCTCGGCGAGCGCGGCATTCAGGTCTGGGACGGCGACTTCTACGCCGTGAGGGCAGTCGAGGTGCTCGGCCTCGCCGGCCTCGGCGGCCTCCTGCGCACCGGCTTCCTGCTCTACAACACGCCGGACGAGGTCGACCGCCTGCTCGCCGGCCTGCGGGAGATCGCCGCCGGCGCGAGCTAGCGCGCCGAGGCCCGCCGTTCAGGGCAGGGTGTATTCGAAGCGGTAGAAGTGCGCCTTGCCTTCGATCTCGATGGCGAGCGTCCCGGCGATTCCCGTGAGATCCCCGGTCCCCGAGTCGGGGACCACCGCGATCGCGAGACGCGGGCTGCCTTGCGACATGCTGCCGGAGTGCTGCAAGACGAAGCTCCCCTGGCGTCCGCCGAGGGTGCCCTCGACGTGCTCGATGGCCACGTACCCGGCGGAGCCGGGGACGGCCGTGCCGGCGGTGAGCATCTCGCCCGAGCTCGTCGCTTCGAGATCGCCGTGGAACGTCTTGGCGAGCGAAAAGCGCCCGAGCGTCGTGCCGCCCGGATGCTCTGTCGTCGCGACCGGCGCTACCTTGACCTCGAACGCACCCTTGGCTTCGAGTGGCATGGGCGGATTTCCTCTCTCGGGTGGATGGAGCGTCAGCGGTTGGCGGCGGCGCGCTGGTACTGCTCGATGAGCTCGCGGATGCGGCGCGCGTCCCCCTTGGTGTGACCGTGGCTGGCGATCGGATTGGAGCCGCCGGTCGAGTCGATGCGGATGTCGGAGAACAGCAGGCCGGTGGCGATCTGCACCGAGGCGACGTTGGGGATGGCGATGCTCTCCTCGGTGCTGCCGACCCACTTCGGCTGGATGCGCGTCACGCGATCCGGGCCCACTTCGATGCGGGTGGGGAAGATGCGGTTGCCTTGCGTCCAGCGGCTGGCGGAAAAGGACTCGGTCATGGGGCCTCCGTCGGCGACTCTATCCGGGTCGGGCGCGGCGCGCGGACGACCACTGTGTCCACGGCTCGGTCGTGCCCCAACCGGCGGTTGGGGTCGCGCCAGAGATCGAACAGGCCGAGGCCCAGAGTTCCGAGGATGCCGAAGTAGGCGCCGAAGCGCTCGATGCCTTCGAAGAGCGTGAGCGGCCGGCCGTCGAGCCGGACGACGCTGAGGCCGAGCAGGCGCTTGCCGATCGTCGTCCCCCAGAACGAGGTGGCGACCGCGAAGTAGATCGCCGGGACGAAGAAGAGCGCGGCGGTGCGGATGGCGTCGGGGATCAGGCGCTCGAGTGCCAGGCGCACGGTGTTCGGTCCGAGGAGGTTGGGCTCGCCGCCACCGACGTTGAGCGCGACGAGGAGCTCGGCGTCCGCCAGGCGGTCCGCCGCGCGGTCGAGGTCTCCCGTCTCGACGTCCGCCTTCACTGTGGCGGAGAGGCCTTCGGCGTCGATGCGCGCCAGTACAGGCGCCAGGTCCCGAAGGACCGCGTGTTGTGCAGCCGGATCCTTCGGCATGGCGAAAACGGCGGTGGTCACCGCCCTGTACCCGGCCGGGTCGGACCAGCGCAGCGCCAGGCCGGCGAAGAGCAGCGCTGTGGCCA
>JBGARM010000362.1:0-3470 GCA_044230215.1 Thermoanaerobaculia bacterium
GGAACAAGGGGACGCGCCTACTCGGGCGGCGAGACCGGAGCGGAAGGCGGCGCCGCGATCGGCTCGGCGGGCGGCGGCGAGGCCGGCTTCGGCGCGCGCTTCGGCGCGAAGGCGGCGAGCGGGTCGTTCGCGTTTTCGCGCGCCACCTCGCGGTAGCCGACCGCGTCGGCCGGGGTGTTCTCGACCAGGTAGGCGTGATCCTCGAGATCCGCCAGATAGGTGCGCATCTTCTCTTCGAAGAGACGGTTCTGCTCCTTGGCGCCGAGCTCGTCCTTGACCTCGGAGAACGGGCGGATCGCGCTCTCGGTGCGCTCCAGCACCTGCAGCAGGTGGAGCCCGCCACGCGCCTCGACAGGGGAGGAGACGGCCCCGGCGACGAGCCCGGCGACCGCCGCCTCGAGGGCAGGCGCGAGCTCGCCCGCCTGGACCCAACCCAGGTCGACCGGACCGGTCGCGTCGCCGCCGCCGAGCCGGGCCACCACGTCCGCCATCGCCTCGCCGCCGGCGAGCGCGGCGCGCATCGCCTCGGCGACCTCGCGCGCCTTCGCGCCCGAGAGCTTCTCCGCCGGGATCACGATCTCCTGCACCTTCGCCTTGGCGGGGATGCGGAACTCCTCCTGGCGCTCGCGATAGGCGCGCTGCAGCCAATCGTCGTCCACTACGACTTTCGAACGCACCTCGCGCTGGATGACCGCATTCACCCGGATCGAGCGCGAGGTGCGTTCGCGGAAATCCTCGAGCGTCATGCCGGCGCTCTTCAGGGCGTTGGCGAACGCCGCCTCGGTGGTGAGGTTCATCCGCGCGCGGGTCGCGTCCATCGCGTCGTCGAGCTCGGCCTTGGAAGGCTCGATGATGAGCTGGCGGGCGCGGGAGAGCAGCAGCATCTCGTCGAGAATCTCGCGCATCGTCGCCTTGCCGGCGTCCGCCATCAGGGTGCGCCGCTCATCGGCCGGGAGGTCGGACTCGGTGATCGCGCGCTGCCGCGCCTCCTTGCGCTCCTGATAGTCGTAGAGCGTCGTGATCTCGTCGTTGACCCGCAGAATGATCGCGTTGAGCTCCTCGGCGGGGAGCACTGCGGCGGACAGCGCGCAGCACAACAGCGCGGAACAGACGGTTCGCTTCAGGAACTCAATGCTCTTCATGCGGCCTCGATATCGGGAAAGATCCCCGGTAGTTGAACGGCAGGTTGCGGTCATACACCGCGACAGTGTAACGGCTCTGCGCATCGGCGAACAGGGCTTTCAGGCGGGCGTCGGCGGCGGCCTCGCGCAGCCGCAGGCGGATTTCCGGCGCCACTTCGGCCGCCGCCGGACTCTCCGCAGGCCAGCGCTCAACGACCTGAAAGAGATGGAAGCCATAGTCGGCCGCGACGACGTCGCTGACCTTTCCCACCTCCAGACGGAAGATGAGGTCCGCGAACGCCGGCGGGAGCTCGTCGCGCGCCAGGATCCCCTGATCTCCGCCGACGGGCGCCGATCCCGGGACGCTGACCTTCGCCAGCACGGTTTCGAAGGGCAGGCCGGCGCTGAGCTCGCGCCGGGCGCGCTCGGCCACCAGACGGTCGTCGACCAGGATCTGGCGCAGGTGGACCCGCGCCGGACGGGCGAACTCCGCCGCGTGGACGGCGAAATAGGCCGCCATCTCGGCGCTCGTCGGCTCCGGCACCGGATTGGCGGCGAGAAGACGCTCGACGGCCTCGGAGGCCGGCACCGCCTCGTCGATCAGCCGGCGCTCGCGCGCCAGCATGGCGAGCAGTTCCTCGCGCACGAACTGATCGAAGAGGCGCGACAGCACCTCGCTCGCGAGGCCGCCGCCGGACTCGCCGAGATTGCGCTCGAGATAGGCGTCGAATGCCGCCGCCTTGAGCTCGCGATCGCCGACCCTGGCCACCAGGTCCGGCGAGGGCAGGGGCACCTCCTGGCGGCAGCCCGAAGCCGCGAGCGCGAGCACGGCGACCGCGGAACGCACACAGACCGAGTGGCCCTTCACGCCGCGAGCTCCGCGAGGACAGCGCGCGCCGCGTCGATCACCGACTGGCCCGCCGGCAGGTCGAGGCTGAGCACTCCGGTCGGACTGAATGCCGCGCCGGCGCGGGTCGAGACATAGCGGATCAAGCGGTCGACATCGATCCGGGCGTCACGGCGAAGCCGGAAGATCAACTGGCCTCCGGCGGCCGAGATCGCCTGCACGCGCAGCGCCTCGGCGGCGCGTTTGAGGTCGACGAGATCAAGCAGCACGAGCACCGCTTTCGGCGGCCGGCCGAACCGGTCCGTGAGCTCTTCGAGCAGCTCCTGGCGCGGCAGCTCGGCGGTGGCGAGCTTGCGGTAGATCTCCATGCGCAGATTCTCGTCGGCGATGTAGTCCTTGGGAATCGTCATCGCCAGCGGCAGATCGAGCGCGACGCTGGGCCCGTCCTCCACGCTGTCGCCCTTGAGCTCGCGCACGGTCTCCTCGAGCATCTTGAGGTAGGTCTCGATGCCGAGCTCGGCGATATGCCCGCTCTGCTCGCCGCCGAGGAGGTTGCCGGCGCCGCGGATCTCGAGGTCGCGTCCGGCGATGCGGAAACCGGCGCCGAGCTCGGTGAACTCGCGCAGCGCCTCGAGGCGGCGGCGCGCCTCTTCGGTGAGTGGAGCGTCGGGGGGCACGAGAAGGTAGCAGTAGCCGAGCTCGCGGCTCCTGCCGACCCGACCGCGAAGCTGATAGAGCTGCGCCAGTCCGAAGCGGTCGGCGCGATGAATGATCATCGTGTTCACGGTCGGAATGTCGATGCCGTTCTCGATGATGGTGGTGGCGAGCAGGACGTCGTACTCGCGCGCAGTGAAGGCGTGCATGCGGCGGTAGAGCTCGCGTTCGTCGAGCTGGCCGTGACCGATGGTGATGCGCAGCCCCGGAACGAGCTCGCGCAGCACGCCCGCCATCTGTTCGATCGACTCGACCCGGTTGTAGACGTAGAACACCTGCCCGCCGCGCTGGAGCTCGTATTCGATCGCCTCGCGCACCAGCTCTTCCGAGAACGGCAGCACGGCGGTTTCGATCGCCATGCGGTCCTTGGGCGGGGTCTCGATCACCACCATGTCGCGCACCCCGGCGAGCGAAAGCTGCAGCGTTCGCGGCAGCGGCGTCGCCGACATGGCGAGGACGTGCACGTTCTTCTTGAGCTGCTTCAGGCGCTCCTTCTGCGCCACGCCGAAGCGCTGCTCCTCGTCGACGATGACCAGGCCGAGACGGTGGAACTCCACGTCCTTCGACAGCAGCCGATGCGTGCCGAGGGTGATGTCGACCTTGCCCGCGGCGATGCGCGCTTTGAGGTCCTTCAGGTCCTTGCCGACCCTGAGCCGCGACAGGCGCTCGATGGTGACCGGAAAACCCTCGAAGCGGCGGGTGAAGACCTCGAGGTGCTGGTCGGCGAGGATCGTCGTCGGGGCGAGGACCGCGACCTGATATCCAGCGTCGACGGCGCGGAAGGCGGC
>JBGARM010000363.1:0-3459 GCA_044230215.1 Thermoanaerobaculia bacterium
CAGCCGTGAAACCGGCACGTCGCGGCGAGCTCATGGCGAACACTCCTCTCTCGCGGCTCTTTGGCGCCGCGGCGTCAGGGCACTGCGGCGGACCAGAGCGAGAGATCGCCGCTCTCGAAGCCGTCGGCGAAGAGGCCGGTGGGCGGCGACAAGACGGCAGTGAGAAGGATGTCGTCGACGTGCCAGCCGTCGAAGGTCTGCGAGATGTCCGTGGTCAGCCGAAAGCGCACGCGCGCCTGGGCGCTCCCGGCGAGGCCGGGGAGGGCCAGGGTCACGGGCTCCCACGTGGCGGTGTGACCCTGGCCGTTGTACGACGCGACCTCGGTCCAGGTCGACCCGCCATTGGCGGAGACCTCGACGTGGCCGAAGTCGTAGCCGTTCTCGAGGTCGTAGATCTGCTTCCAGGAGAGCGCGATGTCGCTCGCCGCCGACAGGTCGAGCGTCGGCGAGGTGAGCGACGTGTCGCGGTTGTTGGTGTAGTTGCCGCCCGGGCTGTCACTCCACGCATGCGTCGGACTGGCGGCGGTTTCGGTGGTGAGGGCCCAGGGGCTCTGCGCGGTCCAGCCGGGGTTCGCGCCCTCGCCGTCGTCCGCCAGCACCGGCAAGAACGGCGGCAGGGCGAAGTTCTGGGTCACGGTGGCGAGCTCCGCCGCGACGACGCCAGCCACACTGCGCGGCGCGTGTCCCGGCGCAGTGGCGCCGATGTCGTAGGTGCCGGGCGGAACCTGGAACGAATAGGCACCGGTGCCGGGATTCGTCGTGGTGCTGAACGGCCCCACCGAAACCGTCGCGGCGAGCGGCGCGAGAGTGTTCGCGTCGCGCACGACACCCTGGACGAACGGCGCCGTCGCCGGGTCGACGACATACAGGAAGATCGCCGAGACCGGTCCCCAGTCGGCGCCGGCGTCTTCGCCGCGGACGTAGAGAATGTGGCGGCCGGAGGCGAGGGCGCCGGTTGCGAGGGTGGCGCTCGCGGCCTCGACCGTCGCATTGAACAGGCCGTCGTCGGCGGTGAGCGGAATCGCCACCGCCCCCGGCTGCCAGGGTGCGAGGTCGACGTAGACCTCGCCGGCGGTGATCGCCTCGACCGGCTCGGTGCCATTGTCGTTCGAGAAGCGGGTGTCGTCGATCGTCACGTGGAGCGTGACGGGCTCGCCCGGCGCCACCTGGGCCGGAACCAGGCCGAGCGCCCGCGAATCGGGTCCGCCGGGCGTCAGGTACGGGGTGCGCGCGACCTTCGCCGCGTAGCGCACGGCGCCGAGGTTGGCCGGCAGGACGGAGCTCTCGAAGCTCGAACAGGCCTCGAAGAAGTCGTTGCCGAGCTCGATCGTGAACGCGGCGACGCCGAGGTCGCCGTAGGCGAAGTCGTCGGTAGTGCCATCGGTCGGATAGAGCCCGATCGACTGTTCGGGGAGATAGCCGTTGAACCAGGCGATGCGGCGGCCGAGGGTGGTGAGTGCCGTGGCGTTGTCGGTGGGCGTGTTCGTGCCGCCCCACGGCCAGAGCACGAGGTCGCTGTAGCTGTGGATGTCGAGGTAGACCCCGGTGGCGTCGGCCGGCGCCGCGCCGCCGGGATAACCCGGTCCGCGCTGGTCGGGGAAGACCGCGCGCAGGTAGTTCTGCACCGCCTGGACTTCCGGCTCCGAGGCCGCCGACGGGCCGCGATAGGTTTCGCTGCAGGCGCTGCCGTTCGAGCCGCCGCAGCAGTTCCACTGGAAGGAGAAGTTCCGGTTGAGGTCGGCGCCGCGGCTGGTCGAGTTGGCGCAGTAGTTGTTGTCGACGTTCTTGCGCCAGAGTTGCGCGGCCTCCGCCTGCTTGCGGCCGTCGGGGTTGGTCTGCAGCATCAGGTGGATCTCGTGGAAATCGAGCAGCCAGGTGGCGTCGGCGTCGATGCCGTAGCCGGCGACCAGCTGCTCGGCGAAGCGCGTCGCGAGCTCCGCCGTAGTGTATTCGCGGGCGTGGATCGCCGTGGTGGCGAAGAGGATCGGCTTCGGTCCCGGGACCGCCGAGTTGGTGAGCTTGAGGACCATCATGTCGTAGCCCGCCGGGCCGCCGGCGGTGAGCTTGTCCCAGCTGTCGCCGGCGTCGATCCAGCTGGCGAGCGTCGGATGTGCGGCGACGATCGCCTGCGCCGTGGCAAAGGTCTCCTCGACGGTGCGGTAGCAGGGGAAGCCGGGAATGCCGGCGGCCGGAGTCTCTCCCCGGGCGAGGGCGTCGGCGGCCTGCCGGTTGGCCTCTTCGGCGCGGCGGATGAGCGCGGTCGAGGCGGCGTCGACCTCGACGTAGAAGCCCAGGGCGCGCAACTGCTCGAGGCGTTCCGGGTCGGCCAGGATGCGCAGGAAGCCGAGCTTGCGGTCGGTCTGGAAGTGATCGCCCCACGAGGCGACCTCGCGGACGGCGTCGTCGCTGCCGAACCAGGCGCGGACCATCCACGGACCGGTGCCGGTGAACGGATCGTCGGGCAGCTCCAGGCCGCCGACGAAAGCGGCCTGGGCGAGCAGCAGGATCGTGATCAGCAGAGCGCGAGCGGACAGATTCCGGACAGAGTTCTCCACAATACCGGGAGTATGACCGCAGTCGGCGTCCGGCGCCAGCCTCTTTTCAGGCGGCCGGTGAGGTCTCCGGCGCGGCGGGGAGCCCGGCCGGCCTTGCGCCGGCGATCGCGCCGGGAGCACCCGGAGCGGTCGAGCCGAGCATCCATTCGGCGAGCCGGGCCCACAGCCACCCCATGCCGTTCTGCAGGTGGAGTGCGACCAGGAAGCCGAGGACGCCGGCGAGGCCGAACGGCAGCGTGCCGAGGAAACTGGTGGGCGTCCAGTACCCCAGCCCGACCTGGAAGTCGTCCGCGCCGACCAGCCAGGCGAGCGGCACCAGCGCGAAGGCGAGCGGCACGACCAGCGACACCAGCGAAACCACCCAGGTGGCGAGCGCCACCGGGAACTTGAAGAACAGGAAGGCCATTCCTTTCCACAGCGCCGGCGAAGAGAGCAGCGCGCCGAGGCGGGAGAGAAGCCGTTCCGACTTCGGGTGGGTGGTTCGCTCCGGCACGTGCGCGCCGAGAAGATGGATCGCCAGCTGGCGCTCGAGACCGGCGGCACCCCAGGCGGCGAGGAAGGTCACCAGCAGGATGGCGAGGCCGATCCAGAGGATGGTGAGCGGCACCCCGGCCGAGATTCCGACCGTCAGCCCGATGAAGTAGGCGAGCCCGAGGGGAAATCCGAGCCAGAGATAGAGCAGGTTGCCGTACGTCCGCGGCCGCACCGCGACGGTGAAGAAGTCGGTCCAGGAGAGCTGCCGGGTCGCGCTGGTCATGACGTCACCTCAGACCACTCTACGCGCGCCTCGGCAGCGGGTTTCGACTCTGGATGCCGCCGTCTGGACCCGGCGGGGTCTCCGATCTCTCTACTTGAAGTTCACGGTCAGGGAGTAGAAGACAGAGATCGGTTTGCTGCCGACCGT
>JBGARM010000364.1:0-3445 GCA_044230215.1 Thermoanaerobaculia bacterium
CTCGAGCGATCTCGGCGTCGACGCGGCGGCCCGCCTGCGGCTGAAGCCGGCCAAGGGACTGAGCGTGGATCTGGCCTGGTACCACCGCCTCGACGCCACCGTGGAGCGTGGCCATGGCAACGCCGTCGAGCTCGGAGCCCTCTGGGATCGCGGGATGCTCTTCGCGATGCTCGACGTCTGAGACCTAGCTGGAGATCGACTGGAAGGTGGCGCTGGCGCCAAGCTCCTCCTCGATGCGGAGCAGACGGTTGTACTTGGCGACGCGCTCGCTGCGTGCCGGTGCACCGGTCTTAATCTGACCGCAGCCGGTCGCCACCGCGAGATCGGCGATGAACGTGTCCTCGGTCTCGCCCGACCGGTGTGACACGATCGCGCGCCAGCCAGCGGAGCGCGCCATGCTGATCGTCTGCAGCGTCTCGGAGAGCGTGCCGATCTGGTTGACCTTGACCAGCACCGCGTTGGCGGCGCGCTCCTTGATCGCGCGCTCCATGCGGACGAGACCGATGCGGAACTGGTTCTCGAGCAGCTCGCCCACCGCGCGGACGCGGCGGTTGCCGAGGTTGTCGATGTCGTCGACCCGGCCGATGTCCTTGTGCAGCCGCAGCAGGTAATCGATCACGCGGATGAAGTCGGACTCGGACAGCGTCTTCTGATCGACCGGAACCTCGGAGTCGAGCTTGATGTTGAACTTGAAACGGCCGACGCGCGAGAAGTCGTAGCGCTTGGCGTCGAAGAACATGCCGTAGAACAGCGACCGCGCCGAGTCGAGCGTCGGCGGATCGCCCGGACGCAGGCGGCGGTAGATCTCGAGCAGCGCCTCTTTCGAGTTGCGGGTGTTGTCCTTGGCGAGGGTGTTCGACAGCACTGCGCCGCAGAGATCCCACTCCGGGAAGATGACCTCGACGCCGGTGTGATTCTTGCCCTTCAGGCGTTCGGAGATGTCGGCCGGAACGAGGTCGTTGGCCTCGAAGAGCACCTCGCCGGTCTCGAGATCGACGACGTCGGCGGCGAACAGAGCGCTTTCGAGGTCGGAGGTCTTGACCTTCGCCGAGACCGGCTTCCCCTGCTCGAGGTCGGCGACCATCGCCTTCGAGAGGGTGATGCCGGCGAAGACCGGGTAGGTCTCGCGGCGGCCGCGGGTCTGGCGGTCACGATGGCGCTCGCGCTCGAGCACCGTCGGCGGGATGGTCAGGGTGAATTCGGACGGATTCGAAACGTCGACCCCCACCGCGGCGTAGAACTGGCGCAGGATCGACTCGTCGGTTTCGAGGCCCAGGGCGCGCAGGAACACCGTGCCGTGGAACTTCCGCTTGCGGTCGATGCGGACCGAGAGGACTTCCTTCTGGTCGTACTCGAACTCCACCCACGAGCCGCGGTACGGGATGATCTTGGAGAGATAGGTGCGCGGGCCTTCCTTGGTGAAGAAGACGCCCGGCGAGCGGTGCAACTGGCTGACGATCACGCGCTCGGTGCCGTTCACGATGAAAGTACCGTGATCGCTCATCAAGGGGATCTCGCCGAAGTAGACCTCTTCCTCCTTGGCGTCGCGCATCATGCGCGCTCCGGTTTCCGGATCCTTGTCGTAGACGAACAGCCGGAAAGTGACCTTGAGCGGCACGGCGAAGGTCATACCCCGTTCCTGGCAGTCGGCGATCGAGTAGTCGAGGTGCAGGTCGACCGGATTGCCGCAGGTGTCGCACTTGGTGACCCGGTTCTTGTTCACGAACCCGCACTGCGTGCAAGTGACCGTCTCCTCGTGGGGATGATCGGTCATGACCCTGGAGCCGCAGTTCGTGCAGGTCGTGCGAAGGTACTCCAGACCCTTCATCTCGCCGCACTTGCACTGCCACTCTCCGATCGTGTACTTGACGAAATCGAGCGAGCACGTTTCGCGGAAATCGGAGAACGGAAAGATGCTGGTGAACACCGACTGCAATCCCTGATTGGCCCGTTCCTCGGGGAGCAGGTTCATCTGCAGGAAGCGATCGTAGGACCGCTTCTGCACGTCGATCAGATTGGGGATCGCGAGCGTGCTCTGAATCCGCGAAAAATTCTTGCGGGCGCGGGTTTCGGTCTTGGCTAGATTTTCCATGGGTTCGATCCTGTCCACCCCGTGATTCAAGGAGCTTTCTGCAGCAGAGATTTAGGGCCACAAGCGCCGACACCCCGCCCGAGCCGCGAAATCGCGGCTTGGACGGGTGGCGCGCTTTGCGACCGGCGCGGGCGACAGGCGCCCGCAACCGGCCTCGCGAAGTAGGGTGCGCGTACGGAGCACCCCCTTACTTGATCTGGACCTGAGCCCCCTGCTCCTCGAACTTCTTCTTGATCGTCTCGGCCTCGGTCTTCGAGACGCCTTCCTTGATCTTCTGCGGGGCGCCCTCGACCAGGTCCTTCGCCTCCTTGAGCCCGAGGCTGGTGACTTCGCGGACGACCTTGATGACGTTGATCTTCTTGTCACCCGCGCTGGTCAGGATCACTTCGAACTCCGTCTGCTCCTCGACCGGGGCCGCAGCCGCCGCGCCGCCGCCCGCCGCCGGGGCTGCCGCCACCGCCGCCGCCGCCGACACGCCGTAGTGCTCCTCGAGCGCCTTGACGAGATTGTTCAGCTCGAGCACAGACATGCCGTCGATCTTCTGGATGAACTCTTCCACCTGAATTGCCATCTCTTCCTCCGTCGTCTTTGGGCTAGGAGCCCGAAGTCCTGATTATTCTTGCGGCGCGGGGGGAACCCCCCGGCCCGGCTTACTCTTTTTTCTTCGCCACCTGGTCCAGAACGATGGCCAGGCGCTGAGGCCCGGACGCCGCGAGGACGCGAACGAACCGCTGAATCGGGGACTGCATGAGGAAGAGCAGCTTCGCCAGGAGCTCCTGCCGCCCCGGCAGGGAAGCGATCTCTTTCACCTGCGAGGCTGCGATCGGGCGTCCTTCGACCAGGCCACCCTTGAACTCGATGACCGGAGCGTCCTTCGCGAAGTCGGTCAGGACCTTCGCCAGGGCGACCGGATCCGCGAGGCTGTAGGCGACGGCAGTCGGTCCCGTGAAGTGTTCCTTGACCTGCTCGAGCGGCTTGCCGGCGACGGCGCGCCGGGCGAGCGTGTTCTTGATGACCACGTACTGTCCGCCGGACTTGCGCACCTTGCTGCGCAGGTCGTTCACCTGATTCACCGTGATGCCCTTGAATCCGATGACGAAGGCGTGCTCGGCCGAGGCCATGGCCTCTTCGTAGCCGCCGAGAATCTCTTCCTTGGTATTTCTCGTCAGTGGCATGTCGAGCTCCCTTACTCCTCAGCGCCCGCGAGAGCGTTTTCGTCGACGTGGATCCCGGGACCCATCGTCGACGACACCGTCGCCGACTTCACGTACTTCCCCTTGGCGGCCGGGGGCTTGGCCTTGAGCACGGCGGCAACCAGCGCGATCGCGTTCTCCGACAGCTTCTCCGGACCGA
>JBGARM010000365.1:0-3426 GCA_044230215.1 Thermoanaerobaculia bacterium
GGGCGTCGGCAAAGAGCTGCGCTACCGCTTGCTGCGCGACGCTCTTGCGCCGCCCTGTTTCGAGCTCGGCGCGGATCTTTTCGGCGGCGCCGGCGAGCTCGCGGGTCACGCGCTCGCGGAACTCGGCGAGCTCGCGCTTGACGCGCGCCCCGAGCGTTCGCCGCTCGGCCTCGAGCTCGGCGCGTTCGCGGTCGAGACGGTCCGCGGCGAGCGCCGCTGCGGCGCGCTCCGAGCGCGTCGCCTCAGTCGCGAGCGCCAACTGCTCGCGCGTCGCTTCGAGCTCGGCGAGCAGCCGCCGCAGGTCGCGATGCTCCTCGCCGAGCAGCGCCTCGGCGCGGGCGATCCACTCCGCCGGCAGCTCCAGCCGCCGCGCCAGTGCCAGCGCCTCGCTGCCGCCGGGGGAACCGGGCAGGAGCCGGAAGGTCGGACGTCCGGTCGAGGGCTCGAACTCCATCGCCGCGCAGGCCGCCCCTGGAAGCTCCAGCGCCGCCGCCGCGAGCCCGGTGAGATGGGTCGTGATGAGCGCCAGGCCGCCGCGCTCGAACGAGGGTCTCGAGCAGCGCGACCGCCGAGGGCCGCGCCCTCCTCGGGGTCGGTGCCGGAGCCGAGCTCGTCGAGGAGAGCCAGGCTGTGCGGTCCCGCCGCGCGGTAGGCCTCCGCCAGGCGCGCCAGCCGGCCGGAGAAGGTCGAGCGGTCGGCGAGGAGATCCTGCTCGTCACCGACCGTCGCCACCAGGCTGACCAGGAAAGGCACTTCGCTCGCTGCCGCGGCCGGAATCGGCAGGCCGGACTGTGCGGCGAGCGCCAGCAGCCCGAGCGTCTTCAACGCCACCGTCTTGCCGCCGGCGTTGGGTCCGGTGATCACCAGCGCACGGCGCTCCGGGGTCAGCGCCACGCCCAACGGCTCGACCGCGCCTTCGTGTCCGCGGGCGCCGAGCACCCGTTCGCGGCGCCTGGCGAGCTGCGGGTCGAGCAGGGGATGGCGGGCGGCGATCAGCCGGAGGGTTCCGGGCGCTGCGAGCACCGGCAGGTGGGCGTCGATCTCGCGCGCCAGCCGGCGCGACGCTTCGAGCGCGTCGAGGTCGCCGACCAGGCCGGCGATCGAGCGCACCAGCGGGGCCTCGGCGGCGAGGTCGCGCAACAGCTCGTAGAGCAGGCGCTGGCGTTCGCCTTCGAGCTCGTCGACGGCGCTCTGCAGCGTGTTGTTCTCCTCGACGACTTCGAGCGGCTCGAAGTAGAGGCTCCTGCCGGTCGCCGAACGGCCGTGGACGAGCCCGGCGAGTTTGCCGCGATTGCCGGCCTGCACCATCAGCATCAGGCGCCCGCCACGCATCGGCACGGTCTCTTCGCCGAGGAACTCGCGGTGAGCGCCGCCGATCTCCTCGAGGCGGCCGTAGATGCGCTCGCGCGCCCCCTGCACCTGGCGCCGCAGCGCCGCGAGCCGGGGGCTTGCGTCGTCGCGCACCTCGCCCTTGCGATCGAGGATGCTGCCGATCCGGCGCACCAGCGGCTGCGGGTCGGCGAGCTCGGCCACCGCGCGTCCGAGCTCCGCGCACGGCGGGTCGATGCGCGCGATCCTCGCCGCCGCTTCGCCGCCGGCGGCGAGGAGCCCCGCGAGACGCAGGATTTCGCTGCCGGCGAGCGGCGGGTCGCCGCTCTCCAGTCGGTCGACGAGCTCCGCCAGGCCCTCCCCGAGCCCCGGCACCAGCGGCGCTTCGAGTGTCAGCCTCTCGAGCTCCTCGTAGCGGGCGCGGCGGCGGCGGAGCTCACCCAAGTCCGCAGCGGGTTCCAGAGCGCGGAGAACCGCTGCACCGAGGTCGGTCCGCGCTTCGGATGCGAAAAGCGCGAGCAGCGAGTCGAACTCGAGCGCGAGACGGGTGGCGGGGGCGGCGACGGGAGCGGTGGGCGTGGTTTTCATCGGAAAAAAAACAGAAGCGGGGTCCGGGTCTCCCCGGCCCCGCTCGGTCGAGCGCCAGCTGATTGCGTGAGGCGGCGAACGGCCGCCAGGGCCTAGAGGCCCATCCGGCGTTCTTCCTGCACCTTGCGCAGCATCTTCTTCTTGGCCTGGATGGCCTTGCGCTTGCGCTTCACGGAGGGCTTCTCGAAGTGCTGACGCTTCTTCAGCTCGGTCAACACACCGGCCTTCTCGCACTTGCGCTTGAAACGTCGCAGCGCGTTCTCGAAGCTCTCTTCTTCACGTACGTGCACGATCGGCACTGCTCGCTCACCTCGCTTTGGCTGCCGGCTTCACGGCCTAAGGACCGCAGGCAGAAGGACTTGTGATTCTAGACCCGGCCGCCCGGCGGGTCAAGGAGGCCCTCCTCCGGCGCCCTGCGGCCATCTCTAAACCCTTTCCGAAGTTCACTTTGCGGCCACTAGGCAGCTTGACGCGAGGGGCATCTGTCTCGATAATGTGAGTTTTCGAGCGGTTCTGACTCCGGTACGAAAGGTTGGAGGAATTCGGAATGGCCCTTCCTGATCAGTTGGCGGATCTCGAGCGCAAGGTCTCCGTGCGCTTCAGCGCGGCCCTGGCGGAGATCCGCCAGGAGATGCGCCGTGCGGTGGAAGCCCAAGCGCAGCGGGCGAGCTCCGCCATGCTCTCGGATCTGGACGCGATCCGACCGCCGGCAGCCGCGAGCCTGCTCGCCGACGACGACCTGCTCGAGATGACCCGCGAGGCCCAGGGAGAGGCACGCCGCGATCTCGCACGCGCGCTGCGCAGGGCCCTGGTCGACTTCGACCGGGCCCGCTCCCAGAACGCCGTCCTCGAAGCGCTCCTCACCGCCGCCGGGCCGTTCGGCGACCACGCCGCGCTCTGGCTGCTCCGGCCCACGGAGCTCCTCGGCTGGGCGAGTCGCGGTTTCGCCGGGGATCCCATTGCCGGCTGCTCGCTCTCGCACCAGGCCTCGCCGGCGCTGGCGCGTTTCGCCACCGGCCGCGGCTGCGTCGTGCTGGACGCGACAGAAGCCGCGCAGCTGGCGAGCGCGCTCGAGATCACCGCCCCGGCGCGCGCGCTCCTCGTGCCGCTGGTACTGCGCGACCGCGTCGCGGCGGCGCTCTACCTCGATGCCGCCGCCGCCGGCGAGTTCGAGATCGAGACGCTGCAGATTCTGACGCTCGCCGCGGCCCAACGCCTCGAGCTCCAGGCGCTGGCGACGCGCAGCTACACGCCAACACTGTTCCTCGACGATGAGGCGCCCGCGAACGAGGGCGGCCTGGCGCTGTGGGATCCGGCCGTTCCCGCGAGCGGCGGCGAAGCTCCGGAGACGGACTCCGCGGCGCCAGCCGAAGCCGACGCCTGGGAAGAGGGCCCGGCAGCGGTCGCCGCCGACGTCGCTCCCGCGACGGCGGACCATGACGAGCCGACGCTCGCCGCAGCGATGCCCGAGGTGCCGGCGCCCGGTCCGTGGTGGGGTGTGGAGAGCGA
>JBGARM010000366.1:0-3422 GCA_044230215.1 Thermoanaerobaculia bacterium
CCGCGGGATCCGCGATGTCGATGATGTAGAGCCCATACCCGACCCCGGCGATGTAGGCATAGTGCCCCGAGATCGCGATGGCCCATGCCATGTAGGGGGAGGCGAGTCCGCCGACGAGAACCGGCGCCGCCGGGTTCGAGGCTTCGGTGCCGACCATGAACACCCGCGCCGCGACGCTGTCGGAGGGGATCGCCAACAACGCCATCCTGATCGCGCACGGGGTGACCGAGATCGCGGAGCTCGACGATCCCGATCTCCAGCTCGGCCTCCTGCTGGCGTTGCTCCAGGACGACGCCAAGAATCAGGCCTCCTGGCTGACCTGGCAGGAAGGTTGGCCGCAGGCGGAGATCGCCGCGCTCCTGCCGCGCGATTTCCTGGTTACGCCCGAGCGCGCCGACAAGCTCTCGGGCGCCTGGGGACGGCATCCGCTGCTGGGCCGGATGTATCTGCCCTGCTATCGCGCCGGCACCGAGAAGGTCGCCGGGCTGCGGCGCCGCCACCGGTCCGAGGCGCTTCTGCCGGCGGTCTACGGTTTGCGCGGGCTGGTCGACATCGTCACCGTCGACGAGCTCCTCGCCGGCTAGCCTCTACCAGGCGCTGACGTCGCCGGCTTCAAAGCCGTCGAAGAAGAGAGTTCCTGATTCGTAGGCGCCGACGTCGCAGCGCGCGCCGCGGACCCGCGCGGCGCCGCGCTGGTCGGTCGGGAGGAGTTGACCGTTGCCGTCGACGCAGCCAAAGGTGGGATCGCCGCCGTCGATGGCGTTGCTGCCGGACAGCAGAGTGACGGTCGCGGTCGGGCCGCCATTCCGCGTCAGCGAGCCCAGGCTGCCGAGCGAGTTGAGCAGGGCCCAGCTGCCGGTGGCCGTTATGACCGAACAGTTCGAGGCGTCCGAGAAGAGATTGCGGCCGTAGGAATGCAGCGTTCCGAAGCAGTCTTCGTAGACCGGCGCGCCCGAGAGATTGTTGCCGGCGACCAGGGTATTGCGCAGATTCAGCGTCCCACCGAGCCAGTCGAAGATACCGCCGCCCGAGCCGCCGTTCGGGTCGGCGTCGATATCGGCGCCGTTGAAGGCGATCGTCGAGTTGTAGATGTTGGCGTTGACGGCGGCGATGCCGCCGCCATCGTTGTAGGCGCCGTTTGAGACGATCGTCGCGTTGGTCATCGTGAGGGTGTCGAAGCTGAAGATTCCGCCCCCGTCGTTGGCCGTGTTCCCGGAGATCGTGCTGTCGGTGACGCTCAGCGGGCCGTAGCTCGCGATACCGCCGCCCTCGAAGTTGATGGTCGAATTGCCGCTCACCGTGCTGCGCACGATCGCGGCGATGAAACCGCTGTAGATTCCGGCGCCCGCGCGCTGCGACGTATTGCCGCTGACGGTGCTGTCGTTGAGGTAGAGGTAGCCGTTGGAGTAGATCCCGCCGCCATTGCGTCCCGAGCCGGCCGTCTGGTTGCCGCTGACCGTGCACCGGTTCAGGGTGAGCGTGCCGGAGCTCTGGAGGCCACCCCCGAATGTGGCGGGCGCCGACACGTAGCCGTTGCGCAGGGTGAGGTCCGAGAGGGTTGCGCTGCGTCCCGCGGCAACGTCGAAGACCCGATCGAGCTGGTTGGCGTCGATAATCGTCGCGGCCCGGCCGGCGCCGACGATGGAGATCAGCGGGTCGCCGACTGCCGGAGCGGTGAGATTCAGGTCGCCGCTCTCGGGACCGTTGGCGCCTAGCGACGGCCGGGTGAACGTGTAGGTGCCGGCCGGCAGGACGATCGTGGCCCCGGCGCCGCTCACCACATCGGCTTGCATGACTGCCGCGCGCAGGGTGCAGGTGTTGGCGGCGGTATGGCAGAGGCCGTCGGCGGTGTCGTCGTCGACCTGGTCGAGAATGCTGTCGACAGTGAATTGGACGACGGCGGAGGCAGTGCTCGCGGTCGCAAGGGTTCCGACGGCGTACACGGCCAGCCAGCCAGCACGGAGGATCGAGGGGCGCATTGATGCCTTTCTGTCGCGAGGAGGAAAGGAGGGCGGAGTGTGCGGCAAAGAGCCCGCTGAGGCAACGCCGCGGTGCGGCGCGAATCCGTGGGCGAGGGGTCGCGGCGGGGAGCCGCCTGACCGGGTAGGGGAGGCCCCCCTGAATTCGTAGCGCTTCCTGTGCTCACTCTGTATAACTTCAAGCATATATTCGCAGCAACGAACCGGTCCGTCCGACCGGGGGAACGTTCAGGCAGATCAGCTCGAGGAGAACGCGATGGCTCGAACCGTGAACAAGGCAGGACGAAGCAGGCCGGGGCTCGCCACACTTGCGGCGGCGGCCGTGGCACTGGCGGCGCTGGCCGCCGGACCGCTGGCGGCGATCGGAGGACAGAACGGCGACTTCACCTGGGCCTGGGACAACTCCCTCTCCTACGGTCTGCTCTGGCGGATCAGCAATCCGGACGACGCGATCGTCGGGCTCGCGGCCGGCGGCAAGGCCTACTCGGTGAACGGCGACGACGGCAACCAGAACTACGGCAAGGGCATCGCCAGCAACGCGGCGAAGTGGAACAGCGAGCTCCAGCTCGGCTACAAGAACTTCGGCGCCTTCGTGCGCGCCTTCGCCTTCTACGACTACGAGAACGAGGAGAAGGGGCGCGAGCGGACGCCGCTGTCCGGCGAAGCGCTGGACCGGGTCGGCAGCCGGGCGGAGATCCGCGACGCTTTCGTCTGGGCGAAGTTCCACCTCGGCAAGCAGCCGGGGGAGGTACGCCTGGGCCGGCAGGTGATCAACTGGGGTGAGAGCACCTTCATCCAGGGCGGCATCAACGCCATCAACCCGCTCGACGTTTCGGCCTTGCGCGTTCCCGGAGCCGAGCTGCGCGACGCGCTGCTGCCGGTCGGGGCGGCTCTCTTCAGCATCAAGCCGTCGGAGAACACCTCGCTCGAGGTCTACTACCAGTACGACTGGCAGGAGACCCAGATCGATCCGGTCGGCAGCTACTTCTCGACCACGGATCTCGCCGGCGGCGGGGCGACCAAGGTGATGCTGGGCTTCGGCTCGGCGCCGGACACGATTCCGGTCGGATTCCGAATTCCGGGCAACCCGGTGGGAGCGGTCGTGCCGCGCGGCGCCACTCGCGACGCCGGGGAGGGCAATCAGTACGGCGCCGCGTTCCGCCTCTTCTCGCCGGGCCTCGGCGGCACCGACTTCGGCTTCTACTACTTGAAGTACAACAGCCGTCTGCCGGTGATCATGGCGCACACCGGCACCGCGGCGGGTCTGCTGGTGAACGGCAACTACGCCAACTCGGCCTACTACTTCCTCGAGTACCCGGAGGACATCGACCTCTACGGCGTGTCGTTCAATAGTCAGCTCGGCGGCTCGGGCATCGCGCTGCAGGGAGAGATCTCGCACCGCGTCGGCGTGCCGCTGCAGGTCGACGATGTCGAGCTGCTGTT
>JBGARM010000367.1:0-3409 GCA_044230215.1 Thermoanaerobaculia bacterium
ACGCCTCGAACGCAACCGAAGGAGTTCCCTCGATGAAGAACGCAAAGACGGGCCTCACCGCAGTTCTGCTGGGCGTCGCCTTCGCCGCGACGAGCTTCGCCAGCACTGCCAGCACCGCTGCCACGCCGCTGCACCACGCCGCCGGCAAGATCTCCGCCATCGATTCGGGCGCCAAGAATCTCACTCTCGCCGTCAACGGCAAGACCGAGCAGGTGAGCTACACGGCAGCCACCACGATCCTCGAAGAGGGCAAGAACGTCGCCGCTTCGGCCCTCGTAGCGGGAGAGAAGGTCAGGGTCGCCTTCGAGGAGAAGGCCGGCAAGAACGTCGCCACCAGCATCGAGATCCTGAAGACCGCGAGCCCGGCCGCCGCCACCAAGTCGAAGTAGTCCACGCCACAACCCGGCGACCGCCGGGGACCCGCCGCCCGCCGCGCCGGCGGCCCCTCCCCGGCGGAAGGGTGGCGGTGCTCGAACGGCGGCCTAGCCCGGCGGGAAGCTCAGAGGCAGCCGAAACCGGTGACGAGATCGGCGACCAAGCGCGGCAGGAGAATGCGGACGTTGTTCGTACCGTCCACGTGCATGATCCCGGTGACGGTCGCGAAACACGTGCCGACCGGATAAGACGATGCAGCGTAGTCGAACGCCAGGTCGTCCATCACGACGGTGTCGCCTGAGTTGTCCTGCAGGGTGAGTTGATCGCTCGCTCCCGACGCCGCGACCTTGACCGTCGAGACCTGCACCAGAACCCCTTCGTAGGGCTCTCCGCTGGCGAGAGAAGCGAGCGTGGCAACGGAAACGCCGGTGAGCGGCGTCGGCGGAGATCCCGCCGGAGCGGTGGTCGTCGGCAGTCCGGTGAGAATCTCGGTAAAGGTCTCGCCCGGGGGCGAGGCATCGAACTCCGCCACTGTACCGGAGACGTCGACCGACCCGCCGATCTGGAAGCTGCCGTCGAGTACGGTCGCTCCCGGTCCGCGATAGAAGTAGATCCCGTTCCACGCCGCCCCGGCCAGCGCATCCGCCGCCCAGAAGTGCTTGTGGTCGGCGCTGAATGCGGTCAGGAAGACGCCGCTGAGGCCGACATCGCCGGCGTGCACGCCGGACTGCACTTCGATCACGGTTGCGGCGCATATCTCGCCGAGCCCTACGCTCTCAGTCCAGCTGCAGGCATCCCCGGCTTCGAAGCCGTCCAGCAGGATCGTGATCAGTTCGGGGGACTCGCGCCAGTCCCCGAGTGCGCTCGCCCCGGCAAGTGTCGGCGGGGATGCGATTCCGACGGCTAGAGCGTATGCAGCAAGAAGGCCAGGTCGAAGTGGAAGCATGGCGGCCACCCTACCAGCCGACGGGATGCCAGGTGGTCTTGGTCTCGGTGAAGGCGCGGATGAGGTCGAGCCGCTCGACTTCGGCGGCAGCGTAGTCGCCGAGGGCGTAGCCGGCGACGCGCTTGACGTTCACCGCGGCGTCCTTGCGGGTCTCGATCTCGACCTCGCGCGGCAGGCCGGCGAGCGCCAGGGCGTTCACGTCCATGTGGCGCGCGAGATGCGGCAGGGTCTCGGAGCGCGGACCGGAGAGCAAGTTGACCACCCCGCCCGGAAGATCGCTCGTCGCCAGCACCTCGGCCCACTCGAGACCCGGGATCGGATCGCTCTCCGACAGCAAGACGATGCAGCTGTTGCCGCTGACGATGACCGGCAGGACGTGCGAGACCAGGCCGAGGAGAGCCGGCCGTTCGGGCGCGACGATGCCGACGACGCCGGTCGGCTCCGGCAGCGAGAAGTCGAAGTAGGACGAGGCGACAGGATTCACCGACGACAGCAGCGCCTGGTACTTGTCCGACCAGCCGGCGAAATGGACGATACGGTCGATCGTCGCGCGCACCTCGCGCCGCGCCGCGGCGGCGGTCGCCCCCGAGCCGCGCAGCGCCGCCTCGAACGCCGGCACACGGCTCTCCATCATCTCGGCCATGCGATAGAGAATCTGCCCGCGCAGGTAGCCGCTCTGCCCGGCCCACTTCCCCTGCACCGCGCGCGCCTTCAGTACTGCGTCGCGCAGATCCTTGCGCGAGGCGCGGCAGAGGTTGGCGCGCAGCCGCCCCTTGGCGTCGAGCGCCGGGTCGTAGTGCCCCGACTCCGAGCGCACGAACTCGCCGCCGACGTACAGCTTGTAGGTCTTGCGGATCTCGAGGGCGGCCATGGTGCGGCGATTCTAACCCCAGCCGGGCAGCCTCACCCCGGCCGACTGTCCCCTTTCGCTGCCGCGGTGCGCTTCCAAGATCAGAGACGCTTCCCTTCCCCATCGAGGGCCCACTGTGCGCACTGCTTCCCGACTCTCCCCGTCTCAATGGACTGCAGCCTGGCTCCTCGTCGGCGCCGCTGCCGTTCCCGCGACCGAGAACGCGACCGCGAGCCTGCCGCGCGCGCCCGGGCTGCGCCCCACTGCGCCGCCCACGCCGATTCCGAGCCCGCCCGCCGACGGCGGCAGCGAGATCTAGTCAGCTGTCTCCGTCCAGCAGGTTGCCGAGCGAGCCGAGGATCGAGCCTTCCTCGCGCCGTCCGCCGCCGGTCTGCGGCGCCGCGGCGTAGATCCGGCTCGCCAGGCGCGAGAACGGCAGCGACTGCAGCCACACCTTGCCGGGGCCGCGCAGCGTGGCCAGGAACAGGCCTTCGCCACCGAAGAGCACCGACTTGATGCCGCCCGCCACCTGGATGTCGTAGTCCACGCTCGGCTGCATCGCGACGATGCAGCCGGTGTCGACGCGCAGCGTCTCGCCGGGCGCGAGCTCGCGCTCGAGGATCGTGCCGCAGGCGTGGACGAAGGCGAGGCCGTTGCCCTCGAGCTTCTGCAGGATGAAGCCCTCGCCGCCGAACAGGCCCGCGCCCAGCCGCTTCTGGAACGCGATGCCGATCGAGATGCCCTTGGCGGCGCACAGGAAGGCGTCCTTCTGGCAGAGCATGGTGCCGCCGAGCTGGGCGAGGTCGAGCGGCACGATCTTGCCCGGATAGGGCGCCGCGAAGGCGACCTTCTGGCGCTGGCCGCCGGCGTTGCTGAACACGGTCATGAACAGCGACTCGCCGGTCAGCACGCGCTTGCCCGCCTGCAAGAGCGTGCCCATGATGCCGCCGCCGGCGCTCGCGGCACCCGAGCCGTCGCCGAAGATGGTCTCCATCTGGATGCCGGGGTCCATGTAGAAGAAGGCGCCGGCCTCGGCGACGCAGGCCTCGCCCGGGTCGAGCACGACTTCGACGAACTGCATCTCGCCGCCGCGGATCTCGTAGTCGATCTCGTGCGCGGCGCCGCGCGGCGGTGGCGGCGGCTGGTAGCGGCCGGCCTCCTCGGCGGATTCATCGTAGCTGTAAGGGACCTCGGCGCCGCCACGCGGGACTGCGGGCGGGATCGGAGCGTTCCCCTCC
>JBGARM010000368.1:0-3410 GCA_044230215.1 Thermoanaerobaculia bacterium
TCCGAGCTGCAGGCGCCGAGCACGACGACGCAGAGAAAGGCGAGGCCGCAGCGGAGCGGTCTCACGGCAGCTTCGGCGGATACCAACCGCTCTCCCAGCCGCGGTCGCGGTAGTAGGCGAGCTGGTCGGCGAGCAGCGTCGCGAGCTGGCGATCGAGCGCCGCGAGCCGCGCCGGCTCGGAGGCGGCGAGGTTGTGGAGCTCGCCGGGGTCGGCGGCGAGGTCGAAGAGCGCGCGCTCGCGGCGGTCGCGGTTCTCGAGCAGCTTCCAGCCGTCCAGCAGCAGGCCGTCCTCCTGCGTGATCCCCTGGATGGTGAACCACAGCGGCCGGCCCCGGGCGCTATAGGCGGGATCGAGAATATCGCTGCGGCCCTGGAAGTTGCCGTGGGAGGGCAGGCCGAGGAAATTCGCCACCGCCGGCACGAGGTCGAGCACCGAGATCGGCTCGCTGACGACGCGGGCCGTCGCTGCGCTCGCCGGGCCCGGCAGGCGCAGGAATGCCGCGGTGCGGATCTGTTCCTCGAGCAACGTCGTGCCGTGGGTCGGCACGCCGTGCTCGTAGAACGCCTCGCCGTGATCGGAAACCACGAGCAGCACGGTCCTCTCCCAGACCCCCGCCGCGCGCAGCGCATCGACGACGTCGCCGACCGCAGCATCGACAGAATGCAGGGCGTTGTAGAAGCGGTTCTCCATCACCGGGATCTTGTCCGCCGGGTAAGAGAGGAAGGTCGTTGGGAAGTCGATCGCCGACGGTTCGTAGAGCGGTGGGCTGCCGGGCGGAATGACGTACGGATAGTGCGTCGCCTGGAAGTTGAGGTAGGCGAGAAACGGGCCGTCTTTCGTCGTGCTCAACCAGTCCCGGAAAGCCGCGACCGGAACCGGTTCGAAGACCTTCGATTCCGCCCCCTCGCCGCGCCGCGGCGCCGCGGGCCAATCGGGGGAGTGACGGAAGAGCTCGAGCCCGGGGGTCTTGAGGAACGCCTGCATGTTGCCCCAGCCCTCGTTCTGGCAGGAGAACATGGCGGTGCGGTAGCCCGCCGGACGCAGCAGGTCCCAGATCAGGGTGCGCGGGTAGGCGAGGTCGATGAAGTAGTCGTGGCGGGGGAATTTGCGCGGATGGAGCGCAGCGAGGATCGAGGTCTGGGCGTAGTCGGAGTGGGTGGCGCTGGCGTAGGCGCGGGAGAAGACGATCGACTCGGCGGCGAGGGCGTTCATCCGTGGCGTCGCCTCCGGCCGCGCGAGCGGCCCGAAGAGCCGGCTCCACGGCACCGACTCGAGCATCAGAACGACGACGTTGTCGCGCCGGAAGTCGGCAGGCATTGGAAAAGCTCCGATGCGCGCGCTGCGCGCCGGGTCGGGGGTGAAGGCGAGCGCGGCCCCGTCGCCGGAGAAACGGGCGAAAGTCGCGCCGTCGCTCCACTGGCGCGCCAGCCAACTGGTCTCCGGGACCTGCGTCCCGGCGACGAAGCGCGCATAGGGATAGCGCCAGCAGAGCAGCAGGAGCGCGGCGAGCGCGACACCGGCGAGTAGCGCCAGCGAGCCTGCTCCGGCCGCCACCGTCGTCGCCGCCGCTCGCCGGCGAGCCCGGCGGAGCGCCACGAAGAAAATCGCCGCGAGGACGAACGGGAGCAGGCCGGTCGCGAGCAGCAGCGCCCTCTCCTGCGCGCTGCCCTCGGCGCCGACCTGGCGCAGGCTGCCGAAGACGAACCAGAGATCCTCGAAACGCAGGTGCGAACGGGTGACCGCGAACTTCCACAGCGAGAGCCCGAGCCAGGAGTAGAAGCCGCCGAGGGTCGCGGCGACGAGCGCGTCGAAGCCGCGCGACCAGCGGTGGGCGGCGACCAGACGCCCCGCCATGCCGGCCGCGAACGCAGTCAGCGCTCCATGCGCGAGGCCGACGAACAGCGCCAGAAAGGCGAGAACGATCCAGGAGCCGTAGGTCGGTGGGGGCGGCGCGAAGCAATAGCCGCAGGCCCAGAGAAGCGCGGCGGCATAGAGCATGCCCGCGCCCAGGAAGACCGGCAGGCGAGGGCCGTCGGAGAGTGCCAATGGATACCGTTGCATGGTTTTCCCGAGGGCCCGGGATCAGAAGAAGGCCGGCCAGCCAGCCGGACAGAAAGGCCACATTTCGCTGAAGGAAATGGCATCGACAATCGAGGCCTCTACCGCAGCCGGCTTGGTCGGTCTGCAACGATTCACCAAGCCGAGTCTATCGATTCGAGTCGGGGAAGCGCCGCCTGGCCCGGGCTCCATTCGACCTCTTCGGGCGACTTTCGGGTAGGCAGGAGTGCCAAGCGGACCTCGCCGAGGCTCGGTCGGAGCTGTCTTGGCTGCAGCAATTGCTGCAGCGATGAGCAGGGAAAGCCGAGCACGCTGCAAGAGGACTCTCTCTTGCCCGCTTCTGTCCGCAGTCCACGACCGCGAGCGATTGGCGCCCTAGGCTACAATCCGTCGATGCTCTCCCAGGAGCAGGTCTCCGGAATCTCGCCGGCAAGGCCTGCTGACCCGCTGCTGTCGATCGTGCTGCCCGTTTTCAACGAGGAGGAGATTCTCGGCGAGCTGAGAGAGCGCCTGCTGGCTGTTCTGCCTGCGCTCGGTATGCGCTGGGAAGTCATCTTCGTCGACGACGGCAGCTCCGACCGTTCGTTGCAGATGCTCCGCGAGTTTTACCTCGCAGAGCCCCGTTTTAAAGTGCTCTCCTTCACCCGCAACTTCGGCCACCAGGTCGCGCTGACTGCCGGCCTGATGCGTTGCTCGGGGGATGTCGTCGTCGTCCTGGACGCTGATCTGCAGGATCCACCCGAGTTGTTGAGCGATTTCCTGAGTCTTTGGCAGCGCGGCTACGACGTCGTCTACGGTGTGCGCCAGAAGCGCAAGGAGCGGTTCCTTAAACGCGCGGCTTATTTCACCTTCTACCGGCTGGCTCGCCGTCTGGTCGATTTCGACCTTCCCCTGGACAGCGGCGATTTCGGACTCATGGACAGGAGAGTCGTGGCGGCTCTCAATGCTCTCCCTGAACGCGGACGCTTCGTGCGTGGGCTGCGAGCCTGGGTGGGCTTCCGGCAGATTGGGCTGCGGTATCAGAGACAGGCGCGGGCGGCGGGGGAGACCAAGTACCCCGTTCACAAGCTCGTCGGTCTCGCGCTCGACGGAATCTTCAGCTTCTCGGTCAAGCCGCTGCGTCTCCTTTCCTTCGTCGGGCTGCTGACCTCCTTCGGAGCTTTCGCTGCCATTGTGTTCTTCCTGCTTCATCGCTGGTTCGCCTTCAAGATCTTCGGCTATTCGCCTCAGGACGTCCCCGGCTTTACCTCCGTAATTCTGTCCGTCTTGTTCATCGGGGGCCTGCAGCTGCTTTCGCTCGGCTTGATCGGAGAGTACGTCGGACGGATCTTTTCTGAAGTCAAGATGAGGC
>JBGARM010000369.1:0-3407 GCA_044230215.1 Thermoanaerobaculia bacterium
CATGGGAAGCGGGCCAGACAGGACCCGTCGCGGGGGCGTGCCCAGGACGCTGTGGAAAATGGAGCAGGAAGAACCCCGAGAAAATACCGGGGCCCGAGAGAGAGTCGGATTGAAGTGAGGCGGGATTACGGCCGGGCGGCCGTCGAAGCCGAGACGTCCGGCTTCTTCTCGAGCCGCAGCCGCTCGGCGAGCAGCGCCTCGGCGCGCGGGAAGAGGCCGAGCGCCGCCTGGATCTGCGCGTCCCCTTCGGAGAGCACCTGATGCGACGCCTCGATACCGAAGCGGGTGGCGAAGATCTCGGCGCGGATCTGACGCAGGGCGTACGCCTGTTCGGCCGCGTTGACGAAGCCCTTCTCGAGGTCTTCGGCGGTGTCGATCTTCTGCTCGACGACCCACTTGCGGAACTCGGCGAGCACCGCAGCGTCGGGGCGCCAGTCGCGGGTGATCTCGGGATGGCGGCGCGCGAAGTCGACGCCGAAGCCGAAGAAGGCCGAGCGGCCGAGCAGGAACTGCAGGAAGGGGGCCACTTCGGTCGGCTGCACTTCGACGTCCGGGGTGATCCCGCCGCCGCCGTAGACCTTTCGTCCGAGGTCGGTCGAGTAGGCCTCGGTCGCCGGCGGCTCGACCTTGGGGTGCGGATTGTCGTCGCCGGGTTCGAGGCCGTTGCGCGTGTAGTAGTCGAAGTAGGAGCTGTAGTCGCGCTGGATGAGCCGTCCCGAAGGCGTGTAGTACTTCGCCGTGGTCAGCGCCAGGCCGGCGCCGTAAGAGAGGCCGTAGACGGTCTGCACCAGCCCCTTGCCCCAGGTGGGGGTGCCGACCACCAGGCCGATGTCGTGGTCCTGGATGCCGCCGGAGAGGATCTCGGAGGCCGAGGCGGTGCCGCTGTTGACGAGCACGACCACCGGCTCGGAGATCGGCTCGTGGCTGCCGTCGGCGGAGTAGGACTGGGCGGAATCCTGCGTCCGGCCGCGGGTCACCACCACCGTCGAGCCGTCGGGCAGGAACTGGTCGGCGACGTCCACCGCCTGGTCGAGGAGGCCGCCGCCGTTGTTGCGCAGATCGAGGAGCAGCCGCTTCATCCCTTCGCCCTTGAGCTTGGCGAGCGCTCTCTCGACCTCGCTCGAGGTCGAGCGGGTGAAGTCGCTGATCGAGATGTAGCCGGTCTCCGGGGCGATCATGTAGGCGTAACGCACGGTGGTCTGCG
Source organism: Thermoanaerobaculia bacterium (assembly GCA_044230215.1). Lineage (GTDB taxonomy): Bacteria > Acidobacteriota > Thermoanaerobaculia > Multivoradales > JAGPDF01 > JAGPDF01. Next base: position 1,205 of record JBGARM010000369.1, read on the forward strand.
GGATCTCGGCGCGCGTGACGGTGAGCTCCAGCGGCTCGTCGAGCCCGACGCGCAGGATCGAGATGCGCACCTGCGTCCCCTTGGGTCCCTTGAGCTTCGACACCGCCTCGTCGATCGACAGCTTGTCGGTCGGCTCGTCTTCGATGCGCTGGATGACGTCGCCGGCGCGGATTCCGAGGCGCGAGGCCGGCGTGCCGTCGATCGGTGCGATCACGGTCAGGCGGCCGTTGCGCACGCCGACGAGGATCCCGAGGCCGAAGAAAGTGGCCTGCTGCTTTTCGCGCATCGTCGAATAGGCGGTCGGCGGCAGGAAGTTGGTGTGCGGATCGAGCGTCCGCAGCATGCCGTTGATCGAGGAATAGACCAGGTCGCGGAAGTGGACCTCGCCGGCGTAGCGCGTGCGCGCCGCCTCGAGGAGCTCGGTGTAGAGCTTCAGGTCGCCGCGCGCATCCTCGCCCAAGGCGAGCAGCCGGTTCCCGGCCAGTCCGCCGACCACGACGGCAAGGAGAAAGAGCACAGTTGCAGCGAGACGCCACGGTCGACGCATGGGGCGATCCTAACATGCGGTCAGCGGGCATTCGGCAGTCGCCGCGGAGGACTCGCCTTGACACGGCATGCATCGGAGCCCGATGATTGCCGCCGGTCGCTGCCATGTTCGGTCCCCTCGGATTTCCGGAAATGATCTTCATCGTCGTACTCGCCTTGCTCATTTTTGGGCCCAAGCGGCTGCCGGAGGTCGGGCGGACGATCGGCAAGGGAATGGCGCAGTTCCGCAAGGCGACGAGCGACCTGCGGCGCACCATCGAGACCGAGATCGCGCTCGAGAACGACACGCCGCGCCCGCCGGGCCGACCCTCCGTTCCCGCCTCTCAGCCGCGGCATGCGCAGCTGCAGCTGCCGGGGGCGAGCCTGCCCGCCAACAATCCGGCGCCCAGTCCGGCGCCCGATCTGGCGGTCGAAGCGGCGGTCGATCCGGAGCCCGCCCCGACGCTGCGGCTCCCTGAAGAGTCGGTGGAAGTTCTTCCCGCGGGCGCCAAGGCCCCGGGCGAGAGCCGGCCGGCCTGACCGCTTCCATGCCCGCCGTTTCCGAGCCGCGCGGCGGCGCGCTGCCCGCCGACGAGCTGCCCCGCATGTCGCTCCTCGACCACCTCGAGGATCTGCGCAAGCGCATCGTGTATTCCGCCGCGGCGCTGCTCGTCGCCATGCTCGGCTGCTTCAACTGGGCGCCGGAGATCTGTCGCTTCTTCGCCCGGCCGATCTACGAGCGCCACCTCTTGCCGGAAGGTCAGAAGCTCGCCTTCCTCGGCATCACCGACGCCTTCCTGCTCTATTTCAAGACCGCTCTGCTCGCCGGTGCGTTCGTCGCCGCGCCGGTCATCCTCTACCAGGTCTGGGCCTTCATCTCGCCGGGGCTCTACCCGAAGGAGCGCCGCTGGGCGGCGCCGTTCGTCGTCCTGGGCTGGCTCTTCTTCCTCACCGGCGGCGTCTTCGCCTACCTCGTGGCTTTCCCGTTCGCGGTGCAGTTCCTGCTCGAGATGGGCAAGGACTTCATGCCGGTGATCACGGCGGAGAAGTACTACGGCCTGCTGCTGACGATCATGCTCGGCCTGGGGCTGATGTTCGAGCTGCCGATCGTGCTCGTCCTGCTGGCAAAGATCGGCCTGGTGACGCCGGGCTTTCTGATGCGCAACTTCCGCTGGGCGGTGCTGGTGATCTTCGTCGTCTCGGCGATCATCACGCCGACCTCCGACGTGGTGAATCTGTGCATCTTCGCCATCCCGACGATCGGTCTCTATCTCCTCGGCACCGGCGCCGCCTGGCTGGTGACCCGCGGCAAGAAGGCGGAGAGCTAGCCGAGGCCGAGGCGGGCGCAGACGGCGGCATGCGCGCGCGATCGCCGCAGTTCGCTTCCGGCCGGCGCGGGGGTGCCGAGAATCCAGCTGGCGAGGGTCGCGATCGGCGTTCCGGAGGCGAGCAGGCCCGCCCATTCGGAGAGCTGCCAGTCCGGAACCGTCCGATCGGCGAGAATGGCTCCGAGCTCGGCCGCAAGCGCGTGCGGTTCGAACGTCACCGAACCGGACTCTGCGAGGACGTCGAGTCTCACCCTGGCCGGCGCCGAGCCCGGCCTGGCTGCGTTGCTGGCCGCCTTGGGCGTCGACCTGGCCGCCGCTGAGGGGTGCGACGCTCGGAACTCCACACTAGT
>JBGARM010000036.1:0-14080 GCA_044230215.1 Thermoanaerobaculia bacterium
GTGCCCGGCGACCCGCTCACCTTCTACGCCGCGACGGCGCAGAGCGGCGTCTGGAAGTCGGTCGACGGCGGCCATCAGTGGAAGCCGATCTTCGACGAGCAGCCGCTGCTCTCGACCGGCGCCATCGCCGTCGCGCCATCGGACGCCAACGTGGTCTATGTCGGCACGGGCGAGGCCAACATCCGCGGCAACGTTCAGCCGGGAAACGGCATCTACAAGTCCACCGACGCCGGTAAGACCTGGAGCCATGTCCTCGACCAGGAGGGGCAGATCGGCAAGATCGTCGTCCACCCCGCCAACCCGGAGATCGCCTTCGCCGCCGTCCTCGGTCACGCCTTCGGTCCCAACCCGGAACGCGGCGTCTACCGTACGCTCGACGGCGGCCGGACCTGGACGCGTGTCCTCGGCGTCGACGCCGACACCGGCGCTTCCGACGTCGCCTTCGATCCCGGCAACCCGCGCATCCTGTTCGCCGGTCTCTGGCAGGCCCGCCGTTTCCCCTGGGGGATGACGAGCGGCGGTGCCGGCAGCGGTCTCTATCGCTCGAGCGACGGCGGCGAATCCTGGACGCGGCTCACCGGCAAGGGCCTGCCGGAGGGGATCTGGGGCAAGGTCGGGGTGGCGGTCGCTCCCACCGACGGCTCGCGCGTCTATGCCCTCATCGAAGCGGAGCATGGCGGGCTCTTTCGCTCGGACGACGGCGGGGCGAACTGGCGGCTGGCGAGCGGTCACCACGCCCTGCGCCAGCGCGCCTGGTACTACTCGACCCTGACCATCGATCCGGGGAACGCCGACATCGTCTGGTTTCCCCAGGTGGCGCTGTTGCGCACTATCGACGGCGGGCGAACGATCCAGTCGGTCGGTGGCATCCACCATGGCGACGTGCACGACCTGTGGATCGATCCAAGGGCACGCGAGCGGCTGATCATCGGCAACGATGGCGGCGTGGACCTCTCGGTCGACAACGGCGGCCACTGGTTCGCGCCGCCGCAGCCGTGGTCGCAGTTCTACAACGTCGATGCCGACGACCGCCTTCCGTATCACGTCGGCGGAACCGTTCAGGACGAAGGCACGGCGACCGGGCCGTCCGACAGCCGGCGCGCCGAGGGCATCGTACTCGGCGACTGGAAGTCCGCGGGCGGCGGCGAGGCCGGCGACTTCGTATTCGACCGCGGCAGCGAGGGGGTCGTCTACGCCGGCGAATACGGCGGCATCATGACGCGCTGGGAGGAGAAGTCCGGCAACGAGCGCAACATCTCCTACTACCCGACGAATCCGTCCGGGCACGGCGCCGAGGATCTCCGCGTGCGCTTCCAGTGGACGGCGCCTCTCCTGGCTTCGCGGCGCGAGCCCGGTGTTCTCTACCACGGCTCCAACGTGCTGTTGCGCACGGCGGACGGCGGCCAGACTTGGCAACAGATTTCGCCCGACCTGACCCGCAACGACAAGGAGAAGCAGAAGTGGTCGGGCGGCCCGATCACCGGCGACAACACCGGCGTCGAGATCTACGACACGATCTTCTCGCTCGCCGAGTCCGCGCCTGCGGCGGGAGAGCCTCCGGCTCCGGCCGAGCTCTGGGCGGGCACCGACGACGGTCTGCTGCACGTCACCCGGGACGGCGGTGTGAACTGGACGAACGTGACGCCGCCGGGGTCTCCGGAGTGGGCGACGGTCGAGTCGATCGCGCTCTCCGCGAGCGCTCCGGGAACCGTCTGGGTTGCCCTCGACGCCCACCGCCTCGACGATCTTCGCCCCTACCTCTATCGCACCCGCGACGGCGGCCTGACCTGGGAGAACGTCGTTCAGGGTCTGCCCGCCAACGCCTATGTCCTCGCCGTGCGCGAGGATCCGGTGGTGCCCGGCCTGATCTATCTCGGCACGCGCTTCGGCCTGTTCCTGTCGCGCGACGGCGGCGATCACTGGGAGGCCTTCAAGCTCAACCTGCCGCCGGTCGTGGTCACCGACATCGAAGTGAAGAACGGCGACCTGGTCGTCGCGACGAGCGGACGCTCGCTGTGGATCCTCGACGATCTCTCCGCCGTGCGTGCGTGGAGCAGCGACACCGCTTCCCAGCCGCTCCATCTCTTTCCGACCCGACCGGCCGAGCGGCTCCAGCTCCAGAACGGGTGGAGCGCCGAGGCGGCGGGCGAGAACCCGCCGCGGGGAGCGATCGTCCACTACTCGCTGGCCACCAAGGCGGAGGGCGAGGTGATTCTCGAGGTCTTCGACGGCGATGGCCGCAGGGTGCGCAGACTCTCGAGCATCGCGGAGCCGCAGATCTATCCCCAGGACGACCCGGACGAGCCGATGAAGGAGCCGGAAGCGGCGCTTCAGACGGCGGCCGGTCTCCATCGCGCCGTCTGGGACCTGCGCTGGGAGGGTGCCCGGCGGCTCGAGAACGCCAAGGTCGATCTGGGAGATCCGACCGTCGGACCGCTGGCGATTCCCGGCACCTACCGTCTCCGTCTCACCGCCGGCGGTCAGACGGAGGAGACGGTTCTCAACGTCGTCGCCGACCCGCGCTCGCGGGCGAGTGCCGCCGACCTCGCGGCTCAGCTCGCCTTCGCGCTCGATGTGCGCGGCCAGATCGATCGCGTCGTCGCCGACATCGGCGAGCTGCGGGCGATTCGGACGCAGGCGGACGCCCTGGCGAAGAATCTGACGGGGAACGGGCGCGCCGCCGGCCTGGTCGGCGCGGCGAAGCGGGTGGCGGCGGCCGCTGCGGCGCTCGAAGCCCGGTTCCACAATCCGCAGGCCGAGGTCGTCTACGACATCCTGGCGCAGCGCGGCGGCACGCAGCTGCACTCGAACCTCACCTTCCTCTATGCCTCGGCGACCTGGGGTGAAGGGGCTCCGACCCAGGGCATGCGGGAAGTCGCGGCGGAGCTCGCGGCGAAACTCGAGGGGCTCGAAGGTCAGCTGGCGGAGTTGAAGAGCGGCGACCTGGCCGAGCTCGAACGCGAGGCGCAGGCGCTCCATCTGCCGCGCGTCCTGCTCAAGCAGTCGATCGAGGCCGAGGAGATCGACTAGCGGTTTGGCCGCCTTCCCGGCTCAGTTGATCTGTTCGCTCGGGGTGTTGTCGTCGGCGGGGAGCTTCGTCGCGACCTCGGCGTCCGCCACGAGAGCTGGAGGCGGCTCCGTGGCAGGGCCGGCGACCGGGACGACGGGTGGCGGGTCGGCAGGAGTGACCGCCGGCTTCGGCTCAGGTCTAGCGACGGTCGCCGCCGCCTGCGGGTCGGCCGGCTCCTGGCCGGTGCGGTGGAGCAGCTCGACGGCGGCGAGGCGATAGGCGTGCGCGCCGGCGGCCTGGGGAAACCACTGGAAGATGGTCTGCCCGCTCTCGGGAGCCTCGGCGAGCCGGATGTTCACCGGGATCTCGCAATCGAAGACCTTGTCGCCCAGTTTCTCGCGCAACAGCGTCGCCTGGGCGCGAGCCGACTTGGTGCGGTTGTCGACCATGGTGAGCAGCACGCCGAGAAAGCCGCTCGCCCGGCCGTAGCGCCCGGCAAGACGATCCGAGGCCTCGAGCAGCGGCTGGATCCCGTCGAAAGCCAGGAAGTGCGGCACCGCCGGCACGATGTAGTGATCGCTCGCGATGAGCGCGCTCTGAGCCAGCGTATTGAACGACGGCGGACAGTCGAGCAGGACCCAATCGTAGTCGGCGACGATCGGCTGCAGCACGTCGCGCAGCTTCGCTTCGCGGTTGCGCAGCGGGGCGAGCTCGACGTCGGCGTGCATCAGGTCGGCGGAGGCGGTGATCAGGTCGACGCGCTCGGTGAGCGTCGGGCGGATGGCTTGTGCGGCGCGAACGGAGCGGAAGAGCACGTCGTGGATCGACGGCGCAAGGTCGCCGCGTGCGATGCCGAGGCTCACCGACGCCGAGGCCTGGGAATCGAGGTCGACCACCAGGACCCGCTTGCCGAGGCGCGCGAGCGCGCCGGCCAAACTGACGACACTGGTCGTTTTGCCCACGCCCCCCTTGCGGCTGATGACGGCGACGATCATCGGATAGGCCACATCCTAGCCGATTGCCCTGGATCGCCGCCCGTTGCGCGGGCGGTGGCCAGGATGGGGCCGCGCTGGCCGGAGCGGCAAGCGCGCCTCAGTGCACCAGCTTCCGGTACTTGAGGCGGTGCGGCTGGTCGGCGTCGGTGCCGAGACGACGCTTGCGGTCGGCTTCGTAGTCCTGGTAGTTGCCTTCGAACCAGACGACTTCGGAGTCGCCCTCGAACGCCAGGATGTGGGTTGCGATGCGGTCGAGGAACCAGCGATCGTGGCTGATGACGACCGCGCAGCCGGCGAACTCGAGCAACGCCTCCTCGAGCGCGCGCAGCGTGTCGACGTCGAGGTCGTTGGTCGGTTCGTCGAGGAGCAGGAGGTTGCCGCCGCTCTTCAGGATCTTGGCCAGGTGCAGGCGGTTCCGCTCGCCGCCCGAAAGGTCCTTCACCTTCTTCTGCTGGTCGGCGCCGCGGAAGTTGAACGCCGCGCAGTAAGCGCGCGAGTTGACCTCCTTCTTGCCGATGAGGATCAGGTCCTTGCCGCCGTCCGAGAGCTCTTCCCAGAGGGTGTTGGTCGTAGAGAGGGTCTCGCGGCTCTGATCGACGTAGGCGAGCGCCACCGTCTCGCCGATCCGCAGCTCGCCCGAGTCGGGTTTCTCCTGGCCAACGATCATGCGGAACAGGGTGGTCTTGCCGGCGCCGTTGGGGCCGATGACGCCGACGATGCCGCCGCGCGGCAGGATGAAAGAGAGCTTGTCCATGAGGACGTTGTCGCCGTAGGCCTTCGACAGCCCTTTCGCTTCGACGACCAGGTCGCCGAGGCGCGGACCGGGCGGGATGTGAATCTCGTTGGGATCGCGGCGCGACTCCTGCGCCTGTTCCTCGGCAAGCAGCTTCTCGTAGTCGTTGATGCGCGCCTTGCCCTTGGCGTGGCGGGCGCGGGGAGAGAGCTGGATCCATTCGAGCTCGTGCTGGAGCGTCCGCCTCCGAGTGGACGACTCCTTTTCCTCCTGCGCGATGCGGGCGTCCTTCTGCGCCAGCCAGGAGGAGTAGTTGCCCTCCCAGGGGATGCCGGCGCCGCGATCGAGCTCGAGGATCCAGCCGGCGACGTTGTCGAGGAAGTAGCGGTCGTGGGTGACCGCGACGACGGTCCCCTTGTATTCGGCGAGGTGGCGCTCCAGCCAGGCCACCGACTCGGCGTCGAGGTGGTTGGTCGGCTCGTCGAGCAGCAGGATGTCGGGCTGGCTCAGGAGCAGGCGCGCGAGCGCGACGCGGCGGCGTTCGCCGCCCGAGAGCCGGGTGACGTCGGCGTCCGGCGGCGGCAGGCGGAGCGCGTCCATGGCGATCTCGAGCTGGCGGTCGAGCTCCCAGAGGTTCTCGTGGTCGATGCGGTCCTGCAGGCGCGAGAACTCGTCGGCGGTCTCGTCGGAGTAGTTCATCGACAGCTCTTCGTAGCGCGCCAGCACGGCCTTCTTTTCGGAGACCGCGTCTTCGACGTGCTGCAATACGGTCTTCGCCGGATCGAGCGGCGGCTCCTGCTGCAGGAAGCCGACGGTGTAGCCCTCGGAGAGGAAGGCCTCGCCGTCGTAGTCCTTGTCGAGGCCGGCCATGATGCGCAGGAGCGTCGACTTGCCGGCGCCGTTGTGGCCGAGGACGCCGATCTTGGCGCCTTCGTAGAAAGACAGCCAGATCCCCTTCAGCAGCTCCTTGCCCTGCGGGGTCGTCTTGCGCAACTTCTTCATCGTGTAAATGATCTGCGGCATTCCGGACAGGCCTCCGTTTCGTGGGCGCCAGTCTATCGCGAGGCATGCCGCGTCGCGGCATGGAACCGCCATGAAACACGACTATCCTTAGCCGCGTATCCGGTGGTGACTTTCCGAGGCTCGAAGGTATTCGGCTTTCTTGATGGGCGGGGGTGGATGACGATGACTCGATGGCAATTCGGCATCGCTGGGACGTTCATCGCCGGCGCCCTGCTGGCGCAGGCGACGGAGACGCCGCTCGCGCGGCTCGAAGCGGCGGGCGGCAAGACGGGCTGGGACGGCATCACCCTGGGGATGTCGTCGGTGCAGGTGGAGCGTCGCACCGGCGTGACGCTGGCGATGCAGTCGAGCTCCGGCTCGTCGAAAGCCGGCAGCTGCCGGGCCTACACCGTGAGCGTGGAACGCGACACCCTGCGCCTGACCCTCGGTTTTCCGAGCTCCAAGCCGGGCGCGAAGCTGCAGTCGATCTTCGTCCAATTCGAGGGCTACCAGGTGACCGCCAAGCTGGAAGCGCTGGTGAAGGAGCTGAAGGAGAAGGTCCCGGGAGTCTCCTACCAGCCGCCGAAGCTCTCCCCTCCGCCGACCGAGGCCGACGACCCGGCTCCGACCTACCTCATCCCCGGCAGCGAGTACGCCGCCCGCCTGGTGGCGGGCGACGGACTCTGGCTCACGCTGCAGAGCTGCCTCGACTGACGCCGGCTCAGAGCCGGATGCGGTAGCTCGCGGTGTAGTGCCGCCCGGGCTCCGGGCGGAAGAACGTCACGTTCGAGAACTCGGCATAGAGCTCGTCGGTGAGGTTGTCGATCGCGAAGGTCAGCGAGTGCTCCTGCGTGCCCCTCTCGAAGAGCACGACGCCGCCGCCGAGACCGTGGATGGTGAAGGCCGGCAGCGTGTTTCCCGCCGCCGGTGTCGGCTCGCCGGCCTCGAGCGAGATGTCGGCGCTCCAGTTGTGGCGCACGCTGTATTCCGCCCACCACCGCCCGCCGCGCGGCTCGTAGCGCACGAAGGCGTTCATCTTGTCGTTGTACTGGTCGTCGACCGGCACGGCTGCCTGGCCGGTGCGCTTGGCCGTCAGGTGCGTGTAGTTGGCGCCCACCGAGAACTGGTCGAGCAGGCGGAAGCCGAGCGCGGTCTCGATCCCCTCGTACTGGAGCTGATCGACGTTCCTTTGCTGCACGACGAACTGCGCGCCGCTGGCGGCGATATCCGCCCGCACGTCCGGCGGCAGTGCGGCGATCTCCTCCGGCGAGAGGAAGTCCTGAATGATGCCGTCCGTGAGGTCGGTGTGGAACCAGACCGCCTCCATCCAGGCGTCGCGCCGCCGGTACTTGAAGCCGAATTCGTAGTTCTCGCCCGTTTCGGAGACCAGATCGGGATTGAGGATCTGATACCCGGAACCCTCCGGCGTCACGCCGTTGAACAGACGCTCGATGATGTTCGGCGCGCGGAAAGAAGTGCCCCACGAGGCCAGGAAGTTCAGCGACTCGGTCGCCTGGAAGAGCGCGCTGACCGCGCCGACGAGGTTGTCGTCGGAGAAGTCGAGACCCGAGACGTCCCACCCCGGCGTCGCTTGCGCGCGCGTCTCGACCTTCTGCCAGCGAGCTCCGGCCACGACCTTGAAACGCTCGCCGAACGGCACCTCGTCCTGGAGAAACACCCCGTAGGAGCGATTCTCCGCGTTCGGCGCGTTGGCGACGTTGTCCTCGCTGACGCGCACGCGCGAGAAAGGCGGGAAGGGGAAGCGGATCGTGGTCGTGGTCACCGAGTGATCGGTGTTGGTCGAATCGTCGCGGAAGCCTTCCATCCCCCAGGTGAGGATCTGATTCTCGCCGACGATCTTGACCGCCTGGGCGCGGAAGCCCAGAGACTCGAGATCGGTGTGGTTCAGCGTCTTCGAGGCGACCGAGGAGTCCGGTGCGCCGGGGAAGATCGGGCCGATGTTGATGTTGATGTCGTTGGCGAGATCGCGCTCGTTGTGCTGCAGGTAGACCTGGGCGTCGAGGCTGTCGAACAGGAAGGTGTCGAAGCCCGAGCCGGTGTAGGCGAGCGTCGAGCGGTCGAAATTCTGGAACGGATAGGTGATGCGGATCTGGAAGGCCTCGTCGCCGCCGATGAGGGCGGGATCGACCAGGCCGAAGCCGGTCTCTCCGGCATGGTAGCGGCGATGCTTGAGGGTGAGCGACTGCTGCTCGGTGAGATCGAAGGTGAAGACGCCGAACAGGCTGTCGTCCTGCACCCCCGAATCGAGCACGGTCGCCGGGTCGGCGAGATGGATGTCGCCGTACGATCCGGCGGCCGACTCGTAGTCTTCGGCATCGCGATAGGAGCCGGAGAGCGAGAACCGCGAGCGTCCGACCTGCGCGCGCACGCCGGCGTGTCCGCGCACGAGATCGCCTGCCGAGCCGTAGCGCAGATCGGTGTCGACGCCGAAGTTGCGACCGCCCGGGGCGAATGCCGGCTTGGTCACCAGGTTGAGCACGCCGCCGATGGCGTCGCTGCCGTAGAGCACCGACATCGGTCCGCGCACGACCTCGACCGACGAGACGTCGTCGACGTCGACCAGCGCCGAGAGCTCGCCGAAATCGGTCTGTCGCCGGGCGTTGTTCATCCGCAGGCCGTCTTCCATGAAGAGGATGCGCAGGCCGCGCTGGCCGCGAATCACTGGCCGGGCCTGGTTGACGCCGACGCCGTTGACGTCGACGCCGGGCTCCTCGCGCAGGAGGTCGGCGGCATTGTCCGGCAGGCGCCGCGCGATCTCGAGCTCTTCGATGACCGTGACCGGCGTCGAAACCTGGAAGACGTCGGCCTCGCGTCCGAGCGCGGTGACCGTCGTCGAGTCGTAGAAGGAGCCCTCCGGCTCTTCGGCGGCAGCGGTACCGGAAGCCGGCGCGGCTGGGCTGGTCGAGGCGGGCGGCGGTGCTGGCTCCTGCGAAAAGACCGGCAAAGAAAGGGTGACGAGCGACAGGGCGATGGCGAAGGCAAAGGCTGCGATGCGGCTGATTCTCATGGGGATCTCCTCTCGGTCGACGCGCCCGGATGGCGCGCGCTGACGACGTCCGGCGACTCACGCCGCCGGAACACCCGGAGGCCGTTACGCCGGAAGCACCACGGGCGTGCTCAGGAGAACGGTGGCGGGCGGGGGGAGAAGCGGTCGGGACCGGAACCCGCCGACGAGGCGGCCGGGCACGGGTCGAAGAGTGGGAAGCGGAGATCTCCGGCGGCGAAATGGAGTGCTACCTCGCTCCGGCGGCTGCCGCCGCGGGCGCTTGGCCGGGACGCTGCGGAAAGCGTGAAGGCTGCGAAGGGCAGGAGCAGGAGGAGCTCTCGCGAGCTGCCGATCTCTTCGCCGGTGAGGGCGATCCCGGTGCCGAAGCCGACGTGGAGCAGAAGTACGAGCAGCCAGAAGACCAGGGCGCTGCGTCCAGAGACCAGCGAGTTGCCCTGCCGGCGCAGCGCCATCGCCCCGGCTCCGAGCAGGAGGGCCCCGAGCCACTGCGCCAGCACCTCCGGGTGGGCGATGCTCGAGTCCGCGAAGCGCTCGACCAGGAGAACGGCGTGAAACGCCACCAGCCCGGCAAGCACCAGCGGGCTCAACCCACGGACGCCCCAGCGGCCAAGACTCACCTTGTTCGAGCTTTTCCTGCAGCTCGAGTCGGCATCAGCGCGGGTCGCCCGAAGGGCGCAGGAGGACGGCACGAGGCGGATGGTAGCAGAGCGATTCTTTTGACTCGCCCGCCCGCGCGGGCGGTAAGATCACCGCCTCGATGCGCTCCCCGGAAGTCGCTGCGGCGATCCCCAAGCTGGTGGAGAAGGGCCTCCTCGCGCCCGCGACCGCCGCGCCTTTGCTGCGCTCGGCGCAGGGCGAGCTGTTGTCGATCCGCGGCGAGCTCAGGGCGTTGCTGTACTTCGGTGTGCTCGCGGTGGTCGGCGGCGTCTCGCTGCTGGTGAAGGAGAACCTGGATCACATCGGGCCGGTGACGATCGCCGTCGCGATCGGTCTCGCGGCGGCAGCCTGCCTCGCCTGGACGCTCTCCCACGCGCCGGCCTTTTCCTGGCAGCGTGCGGAGTCGACCGACTGGGCGTTCGATTTCCTGCTCCTCCTCGGCATTCTCCTGCTCGGCGCCGACCTCGCCTATATCGAGGCCAAGTTCACCCCGCTCGGCGACGCCTGGGCCTATCACCTGCTCGGCATGAGCCTGGCGACCGGCGGCCTGGCGGTGCGTTGCGATTCGCGCAGTTCCTGGTCGCTCGCCCTCTCGACCTTTGCCGCCTGGCGCGGCGTCGCAGCGGCCGCCGTGGCCCAAGGCCTGCTCTGGAGCTCCGGCAGCGTCCTGCGGCTCAACCTCATGCTCTGTGGTCTCGCCTTCCTCGGCCTCGGTTTCGGGATGCGGCGCTTCGACCGCAAGCGCCACTTCGAGCCCCTGACTTCCTTCTTCGGTTCCTTCGCCGTCCTGGCCGGCCTTGGAATGCTCGCCCTGGACCCCGAAGAGAACTGGGTTCTGTGGGCGCTCGTCTTCGTCGCCGCCGCCGCCGGGCTCGCCGCCATCGCCCTGCGCGCGCGGCGCTTCGGTCTCTTCGCCCTGGGTGCGCTCGGGGTCTACGCCGGCATCTCGCGCCTGGCGTTCGAGCTCATCGGCGAAGCCGGTTGCGGCTGTTTCTGGTTCGCCGGCAGCTCGGTCGGGATGATCGCCCTGCTCTGGTTCGTGCAGCGCCGCTTCCGGGTCGAGGCGGCATGAGAGTCGAGATCGCCACCGCCGACCGCAACTTCGCCGTGCGCCGCGCCGCCGCCGCCTGGCGCAAGGCCGGAGAGATCGACGTCGCCGCCGAAGCGGCGATCGCCGCGGACTACCCCGACGACCGGGTGCGCACGTCGAAGATCTTCCGCCTCCTGTTCTTCGTCTTCACCTGGTTCGGATTCTCCACCGCCTACGGCTTCGGGCTGGCCTTCCTCGCCGCCGCCGGGCTCAACTGGGACGACGTCGGCGCCTTCGCGTGCGTCAACATGGCCGCCGGGGCGGCGATGCTCGGCGCCGTCGAGTGGCTGACCGGAGGGATGCGCCTGCGCCGCTTCGGCATCGAAGAGGCCTGCGTCTGGATCGGCTTCGGCTACCTGCTCGGCGGCGGGCTCTGGTGGCTGGCAGAGGGGCTCGAGGTCGAGTTCGCCTTCGTTCTGGTCGTCGGGGCATGGGCGGCCGCGGGCCTCGCCACGCTGATCGTCTGGAGGTGGGCGACGCCGGGAATGGGCGCGGTCGCCGCCCTGGCGATCTTCGTCGGACTGTCGCAGGCGCCGTGGAACCACCTGCTCTGGCTGCTCGTCGCCGGTCTCGGCGCCTGGCCGCTCGGCAAGCTCGCGGTCGCCGACCACGTTTCGCCCGAGCACCGGCGGCGTTTCGGCGAAGCGTTCGTGGTCTTTGCCGCGCTGTTCTACGTCGCGGTCCATGTCGCGGTCGTCGAGTGGCATCTCTTTCCACTCGTCCGCCTGTTCGAGAAGCAGATTTTCGCGCGCTCCGCCGCGACCCTCGCGCCCGCGAGCTCGACGGCGGTCGCTGCGAGCCTGGTGGCGATGGTAGCCGTGCCGGCGGCGCTGCTGCTGGTCGGGCTCGCGCGCCGCCACCGGACCGCGATCGTGCTCGGACTGCTCCTCGCGGGAGTCACCGGAGTCACCTTCGCAGAGCGCTGGGGAACCTGGCCTCTCTGGCTGCGGTTGATCCTGGAGGGGACCGCGCTGGGCGCGTTGGCGCTCTATCTTCGTCGCACCCTCGCTCGCACTCCCGGGGCCGAATGGCGGGGACTCACGGCGCTGCCGCTGGCCGAGGATCGCGAGAGCCTGCAGACCCTCGAAGTCGTGGCGACGCTCGCTGCGTTCACCCCCGCTGCGCGGCAGGCCGAGGCGGGCGGTTTCGACGGCGGCGGCGGCGAGTTCGGCGGCGGCGGCGCCTCGGCGAAGTTCTGACTACTCGCCGGGGGTGATGTTCTTGATCGGCGGCTTCGACGCCGGCGGTGGCGAAGCGGGTCGGGGGACGCTCACCCGCTCGCGCCACATGCCGAAGAGTGCCGCTCCCAGACCGAGCAGGATCTCGTCGATGAACGGCACGAAGTCCGGAATGACGAGGTCGAACAGGAAGAGCGCCACGAAGACGGCGAACGCCTGCGGGAACTTGAGCCGCGAGATCGTCTTGTCGATGAACGGTGCGGCCGGTCCGGGTGCCATGGCCAGAGTCTAGCCGAAGGCGCGAGTCTGGCGGCGCGCGCTCGGCCCTGACAGACTCCCGATCCGATGGCTCAATCGATTGCGCAGGAGATTCGCGAGCTTCTCCCGGTCGCGGGGCCCGACGGCGGAACCTCCCATCTGGCCGTCCGGCTGACGGAGCCAGTGGGTGGCCGGCGCGCGCGGTTCGCATTCCTGTATCTGCACGGTTTCGGTTCCGCCCAGAGTGGAGAAAAGGCCGACTTCTTCCGTGCGCGCGCTGCCGCCGGGGGCATTCCTTTCTGCTCGTTCGACTTTCAGGGGCACGGCGAGTCGGGCGGCACGATGCGCGACCTCACCTTCAGCCGCAATCTCGACGATCTTGCCGCCGTGCACGACTTTCTCGACCGCCGGGGCCTCGGCGCGGTGGTGCTCGTCGGCTCGTCGATGGGCGGCGCGGCGGCGCTCTGGCATGCGGCGCGCCGGCCGTCGCAGGTGCTGGCGAGCCTCCTCATTGCGCCCGCGGTCGGCATGGGGCGCGGGCTCGAGCGTTGGGCAGGGGAAGAGGGACTGGCGCGCTGGCGGCGCGAAGGCGCCATCCGCTATTCGAGTGCGCTGGTCGAGGCCGAGCTCGGCTGGGGCCTGGTGGCCGACCTGCGCCGCTTCGATCTCGAGGTGCTGTCGACGGCGTATCGCACGCCGACGCTGGTTCTGCAGGGCAAACTCGACGAGACCGTCGACTATCGCGAGGTGACCCGCTTCGTCGCCCGTTCACCGGGCGGGCTGTTCCGACTGCGGCTCTTCGAAGACGGAGACCACCGGCTCACCGGCCTCAAGGAGACGCTCTGGAACGAGATGTGCGACTTTCTCGTCCAGAGCCGGCTCCTCCCGGCGGCCGTTCCCTCCCCTTAAGGCTAGCTCAGTGGCGCAGCTCGCCGAGGGGCGCCGGAGTCACCCCGGTGATCGGGGCGGTCTCGTCCTGGAAGTGCAGCCGGCCTTCGCGCAGGCTCGCGCCGCGCAGCGCGATCGCCAGCACCTCGCCCAGCTCCTCGACCGGATGGACGCGGATCCGCGAGCGCACTTCGGCGGGTAGATCCTCGAGGTCGGCCTCGTTGTCCTTCGGCAACAGGATCTCGGTGATCCCGGCGCGCACGGCGCCGAGGATCTTCTCCTTGAGGCCGCCGATCGGCAGGACGCGGCCGGAGAGGGTGATCTCGCCGGTCATCGCGAGGTCGTGGCGCACCGGCCGGCCGGAGAGGACGGAGACGATCGCCGAGGCCATGGTGACACCGGCCGAAGGTCCGTCCTTCGGAATGGCGCCTGCCGGCACATGGATGTGAAGGTCGCGCTCGAAGGCCACCTCCTGGATGCCGAGGTAGGCGGCGTGGGCCCGGGCGTAGCTCCAGGCGGCGCGCGCCGACTCCTTCATCACGTCGCCCAGTTGCCCGGTCAGGACGAGGTCGCCCTTGCCCTTCATCGTCTGCGCCTCGACGAACAGGATGTCGCCGCCCACCGGGGTGTAGAACATGCCGGTGGCGACGCCGATCTGGTCCTGTCGGCTGGCGCGCTCGGGGTGGACCCGTGGCCGACCGAGCAGGTCGCGGACCTCTGCCGGCCCGATCTCGATGCGTTCGAACTCCTTGGCGGCGACCTTGCGCGCCACCTTGCGCGACATCTTGCCGAGCTCGCGCTCGAGCTGGCGCACCCCGGCTTCGTGGGTGTAGTTCGAGACCAGCTCGGCCAGTGCCGCGTCGGAGATGGTGAGCTGCCCGACGGCCAGCCCGTTCTCCTCGAGCTGCCGCGGCAGCAGGTAGCGGCGCGAGATCTCCGCCTTCTCCGACTCGGTGTAACCGGAGAATTCGACCGTCTCCATGCGATCGAGCAGCGGCCCCGGAATGTTCTGCGAGTAGTTCGCGGTGCAGATGAACAGCACCTCCGAGAGGTCGAACGGCACGCCGAGGTAGTGGTCGGTAAAGCTGTCGTTCTGCGCCGGATCGAGCACTTCGAGCAGCGCCGAAGCCGGATCGCCCTGGTAGGAGATGCCGAGCTTGTCGATCTCGTCGAGCAGGAAGACCGGGTTCTTGGTGCCGGCCTGCTTCATGCCCTGGAGGATGCGGCCGGGCATCGCGCCG
>JBGARM010000370.1:0-3396 GCA_044230215.1 Thermoanaerobaculia bacterium
CCTCGTGCAGTACGACGGGGGCGCCGCGGCGGGCGGTGACCGTCCGGACGAAAAGGTGCTCTTCACGCGCTTCCAGGTCGCATTTTGAAAGTCCGAGACGCAAGGAGAACGGCTGCGATGAGAACCTCGCGATGGGTGATGCATCGAATCACCGCAACTCTGGGCGCCGCATTGACCCTCGTTCTGACTGCGGCGAGCCTGCCGGCTGCCGAGAAGCCGGCGACCCTGCTCAACGTTTCTTACGACCCGACCCGAGAGCTCTACACCGCGGTCAATGCTGCGTTCGCCCGCGAGTGGAAGGCGAAGACCGGGGACGACGTGACCGTCGACATGTCCCATGGAGGCGGCGGCGCCCAGGCGCGCGCCGTGATCGACGGCCTCGAGGCGGACGTCGTGACGCTGGCGCTCGCCGGCGACATCGACGCCATCGCCCGCACCGGCCTGCTCGCGCCGGGCTGGCAGAAGCGGCTGCCGCACAACAGCACGCCGTACACCTCGACCATCGTCTTCCTGGTGCGCAAGGGCAACCCGAAGGGTCTCCGCGACTGGGAGGATCTCGCCCGGCCCGGAGTGTCGGTGATCACGCCGAATCCCAAGACCTCCGGCGGCGCGCGCTGGAACTACCTCGCGGCCTGGGGCTCGGTGCTGAAAAAGGGCGGCGACGAGGCTCAGGCGCGCGACCTTCTGGCGAAGATCTTCCGCAACGTGCCGGTGCTCGACACCGGCGCCCGCGGATCGACGGTGACTTTCGTCGAGCGCGGTATCGGCGACGTGCTCGTCGCGTGGGAGAACGAAGCCCTGCTTTCGCTCAAGGAGTTCGGCGCCGACCGGTTCGAGATCGTCGCGCCAGCTCGGTCGATCCTCGCCGAGCCGCCGGTGGCCGTGGTCGACCGGGTCGCCGACCGGCGCGGGACGCGCAAGGTGGCGGAGGCCTATCTGGAATTCCTCTACTCGCCGGAGGGCCAGGCGATCGCCGCCCGGAACTTCTATCGGCCGCGCGATCCAGCCGCGCTCGCGGCAGCGGGCGTTCCATTCCCGGCGGTCGAGCTGTTCACCATCGACGACCTCTTCGGCGGCTGGAAAGCCGTCCAGGAGAAACACTTCGCCGAGGGGGGCGAGTTCGACAGGTTGCCGCGATGAGGCGGTGCGCCGGGTCATGACCTCGCGGCCCGATCGCGGTCCGCTGCCTGGATTCGGCCTGGCGGGCGGGACGACGCTGCTCTATCTGGGCCTGCTCGTCCTGCTGCCGCTGGCGGCGCTGGCGTTCAAGGCGACGGAGCTCTCTTGGAGTGAATTCGTCCGTCTCGTCGGCTCCGATCGCGCGCTGGCATCGTATCGTCTCACCTTCGGCGCGGCGGCGGCCGCGGCGAGCGTCAATCTCGTGTTCGGCGCGATCGCGGCCTGGGTCCTCGAGCGCTACCGCTTTCCCGGCCGGCGGCTGGTCGATGCGCTCATCGACCTGCCTTTCGCGCTGCCGACCGCCGTCGCCGGCATCGCCCTCGCCGCGGCGTTCGCTCCCAACGGCTGGCTCGGCAGCCGCCTCGAGCCGCTCGGCCTGAAAGTGGCGTACACCCCGCTCGGCGTCGGCGTCGCGCTGACCTTCATCGGCCTGCCTTTCGTGGTCCGTACGCTCCAGCCGGTGCTGCGCGACCTCGAGCCGGCGCTCGAGGAGGCCGCGGCGTCGCTCGGGGCGAGCCGGCTGCAGACCCTCGCGCGGGTCGTGCTGCCCGAGGTCCTGCCGGCGGCGGCGACCGGCTTCGTGCTGGCGCTGGCGCGCGGGCTCGGCGAGTACGGCTCGGTGATCTTCATCGCCGGAAACCTGCCGATGAAGTCGGAGATCACCGCCCTGCTGATCATGGTGCGCCTGGAGGAGTACGACTACGCCGGGGCGACGGCGATCGCCGCGGTCTTCCTCCTGGCCTCCTTTCTGCTGCTGTTTGCGGTCAACCGGCTCTCGCGCTCCAGCCGGCGGTCGCCGCGCGACGCTCCCGCCCGCCGCGAGGGCGGCCGGTGAGCGCCTCGCGGGCAGAGTTCCGCGATCCGCGCGCCGACCCGGCCTGGCTGCGCTGGCTGCTCATCGCGGCGACCGGCGGATTCCTGGCGCTCTTCCTGCTGGTGCCGCTGGCGGTGGTCTTCACCCAGGCGTTCGCCAAGGGCTGGCAGCTCTATCTGGCGGCGATCGGCGACCCGATGGCCCTCGCCGCGGTGAAGCTCACGCTCCTCGTCGCGGCGATCGTCGTCCCGGTGAACACGATCTTCGGCATCGCCGCAGCCTGGTGGCTGGCGCATTTCCGGTTCCGCGGCAAGGGCCTGGTGATCACTCTGCTCGACCTGCCGTTCGCGGTTTCGCCGGTCGTCGCCGGGATGCTCTTCGTGCTGCTCTTCGGCGCCCAGGGCGTCCTCGGCCCCTGGCTCGCCGGGCACGAAGTCCGCATCCTCTTCGCTCTTCCCGGGATCGTCCTGGCGACGCTCTTCGTCACCGCGCCGTTCGTCGCCCGCCAGCTCCTGCCGCTCCTCGAGGCGCGCGGCAGCGGCGAGGAGGAGGCGGCGCTCACCCTCGGGGCTTCGGGCTGGCAGCTCCTGCGATGGGTGACCCTGCCGCGCATCGTCTGGGGCCTGCTCTACGGCGTGATCCTCACCAACGCCCGGGCGATGGGGGAGTTCGGCGCGGTCTCGGTGGTCTCGGGGCACATCCGCGGGCGCACCAACACCATCCCGCTGCACGTCGAGATCCTCTACAACGAGTACCAGTTCGCCGCGGCGTTCGCGGTCGCCTCGCTCCTGACTCTGCTCGCGCTCGTCACCCTCGTCGCGCAGGCGCTGCTGCGCCGCAAGCTCGGACGGGGCGCCGGGCGCTAGGTCCGATGCGGTAACCTAAACCCGATGCGGCACTGGAGCTTCCGCGGCCTGCTGATGCTGGTGACGGTCGGGCTCGTCCTGGCGACCGTCGTCGCGCTCGAGCTCTCCACCTATGCGCAACTTCGCCGCCTGAGCCGCGAGGAAGCGCGGGCGCGCGCGGCGAGAGAGGTGGCGCGGGTCCTCGATCGTTTCGACGCCAGCCAGTCGACCGCTCCGCCCGTCGCGTTGCAGCAGGAGATCGCTGCGTGGAGCTCGGCCTATACGCGCTCGCCACTCCACGCCCGCCTCGTCCTGCCGCAGGAGGTCGAGAGCCGATTCGCCGAGGAGTCCGCCGCTCTCTGGCGGCAGGCGCTCGCGGGAGAGGCGGTGGACGCCATTCTCGCCGGCAGCGGCGACGCA
Source organism: Thermoanaerobaculia bacterium (assembly GCA_044230215.1). Lineage (GTDB taxonomy): Bacteria > Acidobacteriota > Thermoanaerobaculia > Multivoradales > JAGPDF01 > JAGPDF01. Next base: position 3,259 of record JBGARM010000370.1, read on the forward strand.
CTGGCGGCAGCGCCCCTGCATGCTGCCGGCGGCGAAGTCCTCGGGGTGGTCGAAGCGACGATCCCGTCGGCGGAGGTCCTCCAGCCGGTGCGGCGGTTTCTCGCCCGCACCGTTCGCACGGCCGCTCTCGTCGTCGGC
>JBGARM010000371.1:0-3380 GCA_044230215.1 Thermoanaerobaculia bacterium
GGTCGAGGCCTGGCGGGCGTGCACCGGCCGGCCGCCGAGGAAGCGGTGCAGATCCTCCGCCAGCTCGGCCGGTGTCGGATAGCGCTGCTCGGGATCCTTCGCGAGGCAGCGCGCGACGACGGCGTCGATCTCCGGCCGGAGCGCCCGCGCCAGTCGGGCGGGAGTCGTGTGGCGCAACCGCGCACGCTCCGCCGCCGCCCCATGCGTCGTGTCGGCGAGCACCGCGCGGCTGGGCGCCGGCGGCTCGCGCTTGCACACCCGCTCGACGAGCTCGACGAGCGAGCTCGTCCGGCCCTCCTGCGGCCGGATTCCGGTGACGAGCTCGTAGAGCAGCAGGCCGAGCTGGTAGACGTCGGAGGCGGTGGTGACCGGTTCGCCGGCGACCTGCTCGGGGCTGGCGTAGACCGGCGTCAACGGCTGGCGGCCGGCTTCGGTGAGGCCGCCCGGCGCTCGCTGCGGATCGAGCAGGCGCGCGATACCGAAGTCGAGCAGCTTGACTTCGCCGGCGGCGGTGACCAGCACGTTCGACGGTTTGAGGTCGCGATGGACGACGAGGTTGCGGTGCGCCGCCTGGACGGCGCCGGCGATGGCGACGACCAGGCGGAGCCGCTCAGCGAGCGGCAGCCTGCGGGCGTCGCAGTAGCGGTCGATCGGCTCGCCCTCGACGTGCTCCATGACGAGGTAGGGGAGGCCGCGGCGGTCGATGCCGCCGTCGAGCAGGTGGGCGATGTGCGGGTGATTGAGGCGGGCGAGGATCTGGCGCTCCTGCTCGAAGGCGCGCACCGCCGCCGGGTCGCCGCCGCTCTCCGGCAGGAGCTTGAGAGCGACCTCGCGCTCGAAGGTGCCGTCGGTGCGGGCGGCGAGGAAGACGACGCCCATGCCGCCCTCGCCGAGCGGGCGCACCAGGGTGTAGGCGCCGACGGTGTCGCCGGGTGCGAGTCCGTCGCCCTGCCCGGCGAGCGCGGCGAACCGGCGCACCGGCGTGAGCAGGTCGTCGTCCGGCCCCCCGGCGAGCGCGAGCAGCCGCTCGACCTCGCGGCGCAGCTCCGGATCGCCCGCGCTCCGCTCGTCGAGCAGCCGGCTGCGAGCCGCGAGCGGGATGTCGAGTGCGGCCTCGAGCAGAGCGTCGATCTCGGCGAGTCGTTCGGGGCGCAAGGTCGTTCTCCCGGGTCGCGGTCCGGCGATTGTACGCTGGCCCGGGCGCGCGGGCTCCCGCTTGGTATCTTCTCCTGATCAGGGAGGAAACGTCATGAGCCGAATCTCGAATCGCCGTCTCACCCGGTTCGCCGCGACGCTCGCGAGCTGTGCGTACTTGACCCTGTTGGGCAGTGCCCCCATCGCCGCGCAGGAGAGCTGCCCCTGTCCGCCGCCGGCACCGCCGCCGCCGCTGTGGACCGGCTCCGCCGGACTCGCCTACCTCGCGACCTCCGGCAACACCGATACCGAAAGTCTCGGTTTCACGGCGAGCTTCGCGCGCCAGCCGACACCTTGGGGCCTGGAGGTGACCGCTTCCGCCAACCGCTCGGAATCGAACGGTGCCACGACGGCCGAGCGCTACTTCGGCGGCGTGCGCGGCAAGCGGGCGCTCGACGACCGCTTCGAGCTCTTCGGCGGCCTCTCCTACGCGCGCGACGAGTTCGCCGGCTTCGATTCGCGGGTCATCGTCGAGGCGGGCGCGATCTGGAAAGCGCTCGGCGGACCGGTGCACGAGCTCGCCCTCGACGCCGGCCTCACCTGGACCGATGAGGAGCCGGTGGTGGGTCAGGGCGATGCCTATGTCGGCGCGATCGCGGGAGCGGCCTACGCCTGGAAGATCAACGACGCGGCGACCTTTCGCGAGCGGCTGGTCTTCTTCCCGAACTTCGAGACCTCCGAGGACTGGCGCGTTCGATCGGAGACCTCCTTCGAAGCGGCCTTCGCCCCCTCCTGGGCGCTGCGCCTGAGCTACCTGTACACCCGCGACAACCTCCCGGTACCCGGCTTCGAGAAGAGCGACGGCACGACCGCCGTTTCGGTGGTCTGGAAGCGATAGGGCGGAAGGCGGCCGGAGGGAGGCCAGGGTAGGGTGGCGCGGGAATGATCCTGGCGGGCGACATCGGCGGCACCAAGACGACGCTCGCGCTGTTCGCGCAGCGGCGCGAGTTTCCCGGTTTCGCGCGCCCGGCCGTGAGCCTCGCGACCTATGACAGCCGCGCCTTTCCCCGGTTCGAGGAGATCCTGCGCGACTTCTCGGAGCGCCAGCGTCCGAGCCTCGCCGCCGCCAGCATCGGCATCGCCGGGCCGGTGCGCGGCAACCGCTGCCAGACGACCAACCTCCCCTGGATGGTGGACGGCGCCGAGCTGGCGCATTCGCTGGGGCTGCGCGAGCTCAGCTTGATCAACGACCTCGAAGCGGTCGGCTACGGCATCGACGTCCTGCGGCCGGACGAGCTCGCCGAGCTCCAGCCCGGCGCGGCGGACGCCACCGGCAACCGCGCCGTCATCGCCGCCGGCACCGGTCTCGGCGAAGCGGGTCTCTACTGGGATGGCACGGCGCATCACCCCTTCGCGACCGAAGGCGGCCACGCCGACTTCGCGCCCACCGACGAGCTCGAGCTCGGTCTCTTGCAGTTCCTGCAGCGCCAGCACGGGCACGTGAGCTGGGAGCGCGTGGTTTCGGGGCCGGGGCTGGTCGAGATCTATCGCTATCTCCAGCAGGGCGGCGAGGTCCACCTGGACGGCGAGCCGCCCGAGCTGGCCGCGGAGATGGCGAGCGGAGACCCTGGTGCGGTGATCTCGAGGCACGCGGCGAGCGGCACGAGCCGGCTCTGCCGGCGGGCCCTCGACCTGTTCGTGAAGCTCTACGCCGCGGAGGCGGGAAACCTCGCGCTCAAGACGATGGCGACCGGCGGCGTCTACATTGGCGGCGGCATCGCCCCGAAGAACCTCGAGCGCATGACGAGCGGCACGTTCATCGAGTCGTTTCGCTCCAAGGGGCGCATGCGCCCGCTGCTCGAAGCGATGCCGGTCCGAATGCTGCTCAACGCCGACACCGCGCTGCTCGGCGCGGCGCACCATGCTGCGGCACTGGCGCGCTAGCCGTCAGCGGCGGTGCGGCGGTTGCTAAGATGCCGCGTCTGCCGGCTGTCGCCGGATTCCCGAGCTCCATGGCCAAGAACCCATCGCTTCCCGTCTCCTTCCGTCGCGGCACTCCGCACGCCGCCGCTGTCGCCTGGCCCTGGCGCGAGGCCGTGGACGCTTCGCTGCAGCGCGCGGCGCGACGCCGCACGACGCTGGCCGCGGCGCTGTTCCTGATCATGCTGGCGCTCAGCGGCCAGTATCTGCTCTACTTCGCGCTGCTGCTCACGCCGTTGTATGTGGCCGGCTACGTCTGATAGTGC
>JBGARM010000372.1:0-3368 GCA_044230215.1 Thermoanaerobaculia bacterium
GTCCGCCTGCTGGCCGAAAAGGACCGGGGGAAGTTTCTCCTGCGCCGCGATCGCGACCTCTATTTCATCGCCCCCGGCAGCGCCCGGCCGGTGAAGCTCGCCCCCTCCTACCGCCTGCAGGGGGCGGCGCTCGACGAGCTCCTCGGCCTCCGCCTGACGCGCGACTTCCGCATCGGCAGTGTCAGCGAAGGCGGCGGCGTCGTGACCTTCGACCTGATCGCCAACGACAAGGCGGCGGCTGCGCCGCGCCTGCGCTGGGTAGTGTCGCGCGCCCGGCGGCTGCCGCTGCGCGCCGATCTCCAGACGGCCGACGGCAAGGTGCTGCGGGTGATCGAGTTCCGCGACTGGCGCGATGCGGAGCACGGTGTGCCGCAGAGGATGGTGGTGAAGGAGGTGCTGCGCGGCGGGGCGCCGCTCGAGATCCGCTTCGGCGCCTTCGAGGCCCGACCGGTCGGCGCCGAGCTCTTCGATCTCGTGAGCGGCGCCGCGCGCGCCGCGCTGCCCGAGCCGCCCGGCGCCGCGCGCGCCGATTCTCCTAAGGTGCCCTGACCTCGACCACGCCGCTCGCCAGGGGAGTGCCGACCCGGTCGGTGAACCAGGCCAGATCCTCGGCCACCAGATCGAGACTCACCCGGTAGCGCCCGGGCACGGCCGGCCAGTCGATCGTGACCGTCGCTTCGAAGCTCTCGCCTGGCGCCACCGCCCGCGGCAGGGCGAATCGCGGCTGGCTGGCCGGGCCCGCTCCGGCGTCGAGCGGGTCGATGCGTACCCCGATCTGAACCGTCAGCACGGCGGCCGAGCTCCAGGTCCAGTTACCGCTGTTGCGCACCCGGAGGGCGACGGTCGTCCGGCTGCCCGGGGCGGCTGCAGTCGGCAGCTCGACCGGCGCGACCTCGCGGGCGAAGCCCGTCGCCGGCGGCACGCTCCGCCCGAGGTAGCGCACCCGGGCCGCCGCGCTCGTGCCCGCCGGGGCGCCCGGAGTCTCCAGCGCGAAGCGCAGCAGCCGCACCGCGTAGCGCTCCTCCGGCGACCACCAGAAGCGATGGCGGCGCCAGGGTCGGGCGGCCTGGTGCACGACGATGCCGCCGGAGCGGCCGGGCGCGAACGTCGCCAACGGATAGCGCCTCACACTCCGCCAGTCGGCGACCACGAGGACGGCCGGAGCGGCTTCGGCGACGACGATGAGATGGATCGGCGCCTCGGGGAAGCGGGTGGCGATCTCGACCTCGGCGGCCGGCAGGTCGCTGCGCAGGCCGAAGCTCCAGGCTTCGGGGGTCGCGAAGGGGTCGACGAAACGCACGAAATCCGCCGCCCAGTATCGATCGCGGCGGCCGTCGAGATTCGACGCCGTCGACTCGTACGGCAAGAGTCGGAAGAGACCGGCGTTGGCATGCGCCTGGCTGGTCGGGTCGAGCGCGCCATAGCGCAACTGCGAGGCGAGCGCCGAGAGTCCGACGACCGCCGCCACTGCCCAGATCGCCAGCAGCAGGCGGCGCGACGGCAGGCGCGGGAGGGCGACCAGCAGGCAGGGGTAGGCCGCCAGAATGTAACGGTTGCCGAGGAAGGTCTCGCCGCCGAAGAAGTTGGCCGGCATCCAGACGAGGTAGAAGAGCGTCAGGGCCGCAAAACCGGCCAGGGCGGCAAGGCCGGTGGGCGAGGGACGCCGGACGGCGAGCGCGGCGAAAAACAGCGCTGCCGGCAGGTAGAGCGCCAGGCCGGTGTGGCGGCCGACGAAAAAGTAGAGCGCGGCATAGGCCGTCCGGCCGCCGTCGAAGAGCGGCGCGAGGACGAGCGAGGAGGTCGCGAGCTCCTCGGGCCGGTCGAAGCGGGCGCGGGCGGCAGCACTGTGGACGCCGACCGGGTAACCGGTCTCGGCGTTGAAGGTGGCGCGCGGAGCTTTGTAGGGATTCACCGCGCCGGTGAGCACCCAGGTCAGGGCGAGCGCGGCGAGGTAGGTCAGGCCGATCGCCGCGCCGGCCCGCACGGCGCGCCGCGGGTCGCGCGCCAGGAGCGCGGCGAGCAGCGGCACACCTGTCACCAGCGCGTTCGGCTCGCGCAGCGAGATCAGCAGACCGAGGAGCGCGCCGCCGAGGAGGTCGGCCCAGGGACGCGCGAGGAGACGTTGCGCCCAGTCGTTCTGCGCCGCTTCGGCGCCCGGCGCCGGCGCGGAAATGCGCCCCGAGAGAGCCAGCACGAGACCGGCCGATGCCAGCGCCACCTGCAGCGTTTCGGTCATCCGCCAGGCGACATACGGCACCACGATGCCGGCGGCGAAGAAGGTGAGCAGGGTGTCGCGCGCCGCCTGCCTCTCTCCCAGACGGGCGAGGAAGGCGCGCGCGAGCGCCGCCGCCAGCAGCAGCGCGAGGAGATTCAGCAGCGCCGCGCCCCAATCGCCGAACAGACCGACGAAAGGGGCGGCGAGCAGCGGATAGAGCACCGGCTTCGAGTAGGCGAGCCCCTTGCCGGTGCGCTCGAGGATGAGCGCGACAGGACCCCCCGCGTGATGCTCGGCCCAGGCGCGGTCGGGGGCGGTGAAGGCGAGATCGAAATCGCGCGCCAGGGAAGCCGCCATGGCGACGAAGGTCCCTTCGTCGCCGCGCAGCCCGCCGCCCGGAGCGCGCAGCAGGAAGAGGGTCGCGAACAGCAGGACCGCGACGCCCGCCAGCACGGGAATCGGCGACCGACGGGGCCGTTGGGCAGGAACGAGAAGGCGCGGCATCGAGACGCCGCCAGCCTATCTCAGGCCTTCCGAGACACCGGGCCGGGGTCGGGCGAAGCGGGTCTCCAAACCTGGCTTGGGCGTTGCATAGTTGTAAATAGTTAGTTGTAAAATACTACCGACGCCCCAAGACTCCACAACCGATTTCTCAGGAGAGCCCATGCAAGCGACCTCGCAGCGCTGTACCCTCGCCCACCTGCCCTTCCTGGCCCTGATGGGCCTGGCGGGGATCTTCGCGACCGCTGCCCCAGCGGCAGCCACGCCCCTGTGCACCGCCGACGCCACGACTCTGTGCATCGACCAGACAGCGGGTGACGGGCGATGGGAGATCAAGCTCGACTGGTCGACGACCCTCAACGGCGGCTCTTCGGGCCATGCCCACGCCGTGCCGCTCGACAGTGTCGGGGTCTCGCGCGGTGGCCTCTTCTGGTTCTTTTCCGCCGACAATCCGGAGCTGATCGTCAAGGTCATCAACGGCTGCGGCTACAACAATCACGCCTGGGTCTACTACTCGGCCGGCACCAACGTCGGGTTCACGCTGACGGTGACCGACAAGCTCTACCCGACCCACACCTGGACCCGGACCAACGCCGACCTGCACACCGCCGAGTCGATCGCCGACATCCTCGCCTTCACCTGCGACGGCTCG
>JBGARM010000373.1:0-3341 GCA_044230215.1 Thermoanaerobaculia bacterium
CGGCGTTCCGGTGTACGACGCGCTGCCGGCGCTGCGCGCGGCGGCGGTTGCGGGCGACGAGCTCTACCTCGCCACCGACACCCACTGGAACGGCCGCGGCATGCGCGTCGCCGCCGACGGTCTGGCGCGCTTCCTGGCGCAGAGAACCGCCCTGCCGGCTCGACCGCCGGCGCCGGCCTCGACGGCGCGCTCTTTCCGCGCGAGAAGCTCGAGCTCGACGAGATCGTCGGCCTGGGCGACGCGCCCTACAGCGTCGCGGCAACCGGCGCGAGCGACCTGCTGCTGCTCGGCGACAGCTACTCGCTGGTCTTCTCGACGCTGCCCGGCGGTGGCGCCGCGAGCTTCGCCGAACAGCTGGCCTTCGCCCTCGACCGCCCGCTGCGCCGCAGCTCCAGGGTGGCGACGAACAATCTCGCCGATCGCGTGCGCTGGCTGCGCGAAGATCCGGCGCTCCTTTCCGGCGTGCGCGTCGTAGTCTACGAAGTCACTGCCCGGGCGCTCGCATCCGGCGACTGGACGCCCGCCGCTCTCGAACCGAAACGCCACAAGAGGAGAAGACCTTGAGCGAACCGAACGAGCTGAACTTGCTGCGATATCCGATCGGCCGCTTCGCCCCCCCGCCGGCCTATACCGCCGAGACCCGTCGGCAGTTCCTCGCCGAGCTCGCCGCCTGTCCGGCCGAGCTGCGCCGGGCGACCGCCGGGCTTTCGGCCGAGCAGCTCGACACTCCCTACCGCGAACATGGCTGGACGGTGCGACAGGTCGTGCACCACGTGCCGGACAGCCACCTGAACGCCTACGTCCGCCACAAGCTCGCCGCCACCGAGGAACAGCCGGCGATCAAGCTCTACAAAGAGGCGCTGTGGGCCGAGCTGCCCGAGGCGAAGAGCGCCGACATCGAGCTGTCGCTCACGCTCGTCGCCGCGCTGCACGCGCGCTGGGGAGCTTTCCTCGGCGCCCTGCCGCCGGAGATGTTCGCCCGCGCTTTCGCCCACCCCGACCTCGGCCCCGTGACGCTCGACCAGAGCGTCGCGATGTACGCCTGGCACAGCCGCCACCACGTCGCCCAGATCGACGCCCTGCGCCGCCGCAACGGCTGGTAGGGGCTGCAGAAAACAGATTCCGCGGCACATTTCCGCCGCCTTCCGACCGCTGTATGACGCCCGTCATGCAGCGGTTTTGCTATTTCTCCGAAGTTCCCTCCAACGCCAACGCAGTCTTCCCGCGAAGGAGGGAGACATGAACGATCCGGGCACCACCACCGAGACAGTTCCGCTCGGTCAACGGCTATTCGACAGGCCGTTTCTGCTGCTCGCCGCCGGTCTCATCGTGATGTTCCTCTTCTATACCGGCTGGGGCCTGTGGGAGATCTTCTCCCTGCCTGCCGGCAAGCTGCCGTAAGGAGCGCCCGCCATGGAATTCCATTCCGGAATCGTCGCGCCGCAGGGCGTCTGGTGGCGCCCCGCTGGCAAGCAGGAGAAGCTCTGGGTCGCGATTGCCTTTGCCTGGTGCATGGTGCTGTTCGCGATGATGCCCTTCTGGCACATCCGCGGCGGCCAGAATCCCTCCGGCATCCGCACCCGCGTCACCCCCGAGGCCTATCTCGCCCGCGTCTTCACCTTCGTCGAGGACTACAAGGTCGGCGAGGAGAACGGCATCCCGCTCGTCGCGCCGCCGCCCGGCAGCGACATATACATGCTCGGCCAGATGTGGCGCTGGTACCCGGCGCTCGAGCTCGAAGAGGGGGCGAGCTACACCCTGCACCTGTCGTCGCTCGACCTCAACCACGGCTTCAGCCTCTACCCGGCCAACATCAACTTCCAGGTCGTGCCGGGATACGACTACGGCCTCAGCATCACGCCCAACAAGCCCGGCGAGTACCGCATCGTCTGCAACGAATTCTGCGGCGTGAGCCACCACAACATGCTGGGCCGCATCGTGGTCCGGCCGGCCAGGCAGGTCGCGCAGGCGACTCCCCAGGAGGCAGAATGAACACCCCCACAACCTCGCCCGGAGCCGGCAGCGTCGCCGGCGCGCCCTCCCCCGGCTCGGTCCTCGAGCGCTTCGCTTCCCGCCTCTGTCCGGTCACCGGGCTCAAGGTCAACGCGGACTCGGAGGCCCTGGTGCGCTGGAACGCCGTCGTCGGCATCGTCTTCCTGCTGGTGGGCGTCGTCGCCGCCCTGCTGCTCGCGCTCACCCGCTGGCAGGCGGTGCACCTGCTGGAACCGATCTGGTACTACCGCGTCCTGACGCTGCACGGCCTCAACATGCTGATCTTCTTCATCATCTTCTTCGAGATGGCGATCCTCTACTTCGCCGGACCGATCGTCCTCGGATCGCGACAACCGGCGCCACGCCTTGCCTGGACCGCCTTCGCCCTGATGCTGGTCGGCGCGCTGCTGGTTGACGTCATCGTCCTGTGGGGCAGGGCGGACGTGCTCTTCACCTCGTACGTGCCGCTCAAGGCGCATCCCCTCTACTATCTCGGCATCATCCTCTTCGCCGTCGGCGCGCTCGTCGCGACGCTGCTGTTCTTCGCCGCCCTGGTGGTCGCCCGCCGCGAGCGGAGCTACCAGGGCTCGCTGCCGCTGGTCTCCTTCGGCGCCCTCACCGCGGCGATCATCGCCGTCATCACGCTGCTGCACGGCGCGGCCACCTTCGTGCCGGCTTTCATGTGGTCGATGGGTTGGATCCAGCTCGACCCCGAGGTCTACCGCCTGCTCTTCTGGGCCCTCGGCCACGCCTCGCAACAGATCAACGTCGCGGCCATGGTCTCGGTCTGGTACCTGATGGGCGGCCTGACGATCGGCGCGGTGGTGCTCAACGAGAAGGTGAGCCGCTGGGCGTTCGTGCTCTACGTGCTCTTCATCTCGATGGCCTCCGCCCATCACCTGCTGGTCGATCCCGGGTTCGGTCCGGCCTGGAAAGTCTGGAACACCAGCTACGCGATGTACCTCGCTGTGCTCGCGTCGATGATCCACGGCTTCACCGTGCCGGCCGGCATGGAGACCGGCATGCGGCTGCGCGGCTACGTCAAGGGCCGCTTCGAGTGGCTGAAGAAGGCGCCGTGGTCGGACCCCGGGTTCTCCGGGACCTTCCTCTCGCTGGTGATCTTCGGCTTCATGGGCGGCATCACCGGCGTCACCCAGGGCACCGAGCAGATCAACATCATCGCCCACAACACGCTGCGCATCCCCGGCCACTTCCACGTCACCGTCGTCGGCGGCACGACGCTGGCGTTCATGGCCCTCACCTACTACGTCATCCCGCTCATCTTCCGCCGCAAGGTGGCGTTCTGGGGGGCGGCGAAGTGGCAGCCCTACCAGTTCGGCATCGGCATC
>JBGARM010000374.1:0-3338 GCA_044230215.1 Thermoanaerobaculia bacterium
CGAACGGCACCATCGCCCGCCAGAGCACCGCCTGCCGGATGAGACCCGGGTGACGGAGCATCAGACTGGCCGCGATGTTGGCGCCGTTCGAGAACCCCACCGCGACGATGCCGTCGGGATCGAGATGCCGCTCGCCGGTCTGCTGCTCGTCGGTGCCCTCGCCTGGATCGCGCTCGCGCTCCTGGTGCCGGCGTGGAGCGAGCTCGCCGCACTGCCGCTCGACCTGCTGGCGGCACCCTACCGCTGGCTTCCCTGGTTGCCGACCGGTCGGTGGCTCTGCCTGCCTCTGCCGCCGTCCTGGATCCTCGGGCTGGCGCTCGCCACGCTGGCGCTCCTTGCCGCCGCCAGCCCGCGCTCTGCGCGCAGGGCTTTCCTGGCGGTGCTGCTGCTCACCACCCGCCCTCCCGAGCGTCTTTCTTTCCACCCCGAAGTCGAGTGGGTCGTGGCCGACGTCGGGCAGGGAGACGGGGCTTTGCTGCGGCGCGGACCGACGGCGATCCTGATCGACGGCGGCGGGACAACGAGGCAGGGCGCAGGAGCCGGTCGCGACTTCGCCACGCAGGTCTGGCTGCCCCTGCTCGCGACGCGGGCGATCTCCCGACTCGAGACGGTCGTCATCAGCCATGGCGACAGCGACCATTGCGCCGGACTCGTCGACGTCGCGAGCTATGTGCCGATCGGGGAGGTCTGGGGCGCTCCCGAGTTGCGCGCCAGCCGCTGCGTGCAGGAACTGCTGGCTCTCTCGGGGGCGCCCTATCGGGGTCTCGCCGCCGGCGATCGGGCGAGCTCGGGCGGCCTGGTGTTCGACGTCCTCGGTCCGCCCCGCGAGGGCCGGGGAAAGGACAACGACCGCTCGCTCGTTCTCGCTGTGGAAGCGGAGGGCCGGCGACTCCTCCTGACCGGCGACATCGAGCGCCGCGGCGAGCTCGAGCTGCTCGCCCGGGCGCCGGAGGCGCTGCGCTGCGACCTGCTCAAGGTCGCCCATCACGGCTCTGCGACCTCGACCGGAGAGCGCTTTCTCGCGGCGGCTCGGCCCCGGCTGTCGACGATCTCGTGCGGTGTCGGCAACCGCTTCGGGCATCCTTCCGGGGAGGTCGCGGCCCGGCTCGACCGTGCCGGCGGGCGGAGCCTCCGCACCGACCAGGTGGGCGAGATCGCCCTCCGCTGGCGGCGCGGCTCGCCGCTCGAGCTCGAGCTCCCGGGCTCGCCGCGCGCCGTCCTGCCGCTCGCGAGCGAGTAGACTTGCCGGGCCGTGCCCCGGATCATCGCCATCGTCGGTCCGACCGCCTCGGGCAAGAGTGCGCTGGGGCTCGCTCTCGCCGAGGCGACGGGCGGCGAGATCGTCAACGCCGACGCTTTGCAGGTCTACCGCGGATTCGACATCGGCACCGCCAAGCCGACCCTGGCCGAGCGGCGCAGGGTTCCGCACCACCTCATCGACATCCTCGACCCCGACGCGCGCTATTCGGCCGGCGAGTTCGCGCGCCGCGCGCGCGCGGCGCTGGCGTCGAGAGCGGCCCGCGGCCGCACGGCGATTCTGGTGGGCGGCAGCGGCCTCTACCTGCGCGCGCTCTGGTCCGGGATCGCGCCCTTGCCGCCGGTCGACTCCGAAGTCCGGGGCCGGCTGCTCGAACGGCTCGACCGCGAGGGGCTGGCGGCGCTGCATGCCGACCTCTCCCGACTCGATCCGCCGACCGCAGCGCGGCTCGGCTTCGGCGACACGCAGCGGATCCTGCGCGCGCTGGAGGTCGTTCTCGCGACCGGCGAGACGCTCACCTCCTGGATCGCCCGACAGCCTTTCGGCGCCGAGCCGGTGGCCATGCGCAAGGTTGGATTGACGCTCCCGCGGGGCCTTCTGTACGATGCCATTGCGGTCCGGGTGCAAGCGATGGTGGAGGCGGGTTGGCTCGATGAAGTCCGCGCGCTGTTGGCGAGCGGCATCGATCGCGGATCTCCCGCTTTTCAGGCCATCGGCTATCGCCAATGGGTCGAATTTCTGGACGGCAAGGCCGGCTTCGATGAGTCGCTGCAGCAGGTGGTCACCTCGACGAAGAGATTCGCCAAACGTCAGGAGACCTGGTTTCGTCGAGAAGAGGGGGTGGAGTGGTGGGACGCCCGCAGGACCCGGGAGTGCCTGACTTCGATGATCGAAATGCCTGCAGCGGCAGGTGGTGAGCCGGAGAAGATCGCCGGAATCGCAGAGCCAACCGGTGCACCGGGCGGCGGAGGGTAGGATGAACAAACCGAGCATCAACATTCAAGATGGCTTTCTCTTCCAGAGTCTGAAGGACGGCCGGCCGATGAGCATCGAGCTCGTCACCGGCAAGCACCTCGAAGGCAAGATCCGCCGCTTCGACCGGTTTGCGGTCGTGGTGGAGCTCGCGGGGCGTGAGGTCATGGTCTACAAGCACGCCATTGCGACCATCGCCCATTCGGGCGAAGGCTGACCGGCCGAATCCGACAATGCGGTTCCGACGCCGATTCGCGGCGGCAGGGTATTTCGGCCTGGCGGTAGCGACCGCCTGCTCGCCAGCGAAGACCGCCGCGCCGGCTCCCGCAGTCGACTCCGTTTTTCGACCCTTTCTCCTCGACCCCACCGCCGATTGCAGGACGGAATCCGATGCCGCCGGCGCCGCGGAGCTGCAGCGCGCCTATCGCGAGCTGGTGCGCACCGGTGATGGGGCGGCCGCCCTGCGCGTCGCCAACCCGGCGATCGAGCGCGCGCCGGACGATCTCGCGGCGCAGACGCTGCGCGGTGAGGCGCTGCTCGCGGGCTCGCAGGCGCGGGCCGCGGCGGACTTCCTGCAGCCCTTCGCCGCCGTCGCCGGCGACTGCCTGCCGCTCGCCCTCGTGCTGGGCCGTTCGCAGGAGCTCGCCGGGGATCTCGCGGAAGCCTTCGTGGCCTATTCGGCCGCCGCCGGACGCTCGACGACCGCGGCAACGCGCGCTGGCGAGATTTCGGGCCGCGCGCAGGAGATCGTTCGCAATCGCTTCACCGAGGCCTTGCGCTCCGGCAGGCGGGAGGCGGCTGCCTGGCATCTGTCCCGGCTGGAGCGCTTCTGGCCGAACTCCGAGCCCGCCCTGCGGTCGACGATGGAGATGGCGCGCCTTGCAGAGGACTCGCGCGGCGAGCTGGCCGCAGTCAAGGCCCTCCAGGCCTCGAGCCCGCGGGATCCCGCCTTGTCGCTGCGCCGCGGCCAGCTCGAGCTTCTCGTCGGCGACGCGCGCGCCGGTCTCGGCGGCCGCGATGAACAGCACGCCGGTCTTGCGCTGGTACATGTCGCTCAGGCCGGTCACGTCGCCGGAGGAGTAGTCCTCGTGGAGGTCGAGTTCCTGGC
>JBGARM010000375.1:0-3336 GCA_044230215.1 Thermoanaerobaculia bacterium
GCCGGGCGGAGGGGCTCGCTGCCGAGAGTCACGACACGCGCGCGATCGTGGTGGATGGCCCCCGGGAACTCCACTGCCAGGCGCACGCCGACCTCGGCAGCGAGGCGGGTGACGAGAAAGCGGCCGTGCGCCTCGGCGAAGCGGCGGCAGATCGGCACCAGGTCCTCCCACCGCTTGCCGGCGCCGTAGACCACCTCCGGATGGCCGGTGCGGAGCTCGCGATGCAGGTCGAGCTTGGCGAAGTCGAGATCCGCGAAGGGCAACTCGGCGAGACGCGCGAGCGCCGCCGCCGGCGACACCGTGCCGGCCGCGACCTCCGCCAGCAGGCTCTTCAGGCGTTCGGGGTTCATGCGCCCAGGATCTGCGGGCCGCGGTCGGCGCCGCCGGGGCGATAGCCCGTCGGGTCGAGCGTCGCCCGGTGAAAGCCGAGTGCCAGCAGATCCGGCAGAAGAGCGGGCCAGAGCGACTCCAGCCGGGAGACCTCGTCGGCGCCGACCTCGACCCGCGCCCCGGCCTCGTCATGGCGCACCCGAACGATGAGGAAACCCCGGGCGTGGAGCAGTCCCTCGGCGCGCTCGACCCGGCGGAGCTTGCCCAGCGTCACCGGCTGGCCGTGCGGTATCCGCGACGAAAGGCAGGCGTTCGCCGGCTTGTCCCAGACCGAGAGACCGAGATCGCGGGCGATCGTCCGCACGTCCTCCTTGGTCGCGCCGTGGGCGAGCAGCGGGCTTTCGACTCCACGCTCGCGCACCGCGCGCAGGCCGGGACAGGCATTCGTGCCGTCGCAGACGCGCGCGAAACCGCGCGCCGCCGCGAGGCGCACCATCGTGTCCATGCGCATCCCCTGGCAGACATAGCAGCGCCAGGCCGGATTGGCGACGTATTCGGGATCGTCGAGCTCGGAGTACGAAACGACCTCGTGGGCGATGCCGATCTCGGCGGCGAGGGCACGCGCCTGGTCGAGCTCGACCCCGGACAGCGTTTCCGCCGCGGCCGTGACCGCGAGCGCCCGTTCGCCGAGCGCCCGCTCTGCGAGCGCCGCGACGACGGCTGAATCCACCCCGCCGGAGAAGGCGACGAGGACAGGCCCGCGTCCCGCCAGATCCTGCTGCACGGCTGTACCGAGGGCCCGCGCCCGATCGCTCATCGTCTGGAGTGTAGCAAGGCCTGCGGGTCCGGCTTCCGGGTTCAGAGTCGATCCTCGGCCGGAAGGAGAACCGCCGGCGCCGCCTGCGCGGCGCTCGCCAGCTTGGCGAGCAGGACGGCGGGGTCACTCGCCACTTTGAGCAGCGCGCGATGGCTCGACGTCACGAAGCCCTCCTCGGCCGTCCGGTCGAGAAAGGCGAGCAGCGGATCGAAGAAGCCGCCGACCGCGAGCAGCCCGCAAGGCTTGTGCTGCAGGCCGAGCTGCATCCAGGTCCAGGCCTCGAAGAGCTCTTCGAGGGTTCCCAGACCGCCGGGCAGGGCGACGAAAGCGTCGGAGAGCTCTGCCATTCGCGCCTTGCGCTCGTGCATCGACTCGACCAGATGGAGCTCGGAGAGACCCGCGTGACCCAGCTCGCGCTCCTGCAGGAAACGCGGCAGGACGCCGACGACGCGCCCGCCGGCCGCGAGCGCCGCGTCCGCCACGACGCCCATCAGGCCGACGTTGCCGCCGCCATAGACGATCGTGATGCCGCGGCGCGCGACCTCACGCGCGAATTGCGCCGCCGCCGTGCGGTAGATCTCTCCCCGACCGGCGTGCGATCCGCAGAAAATCCCCAGGCGCTTCATTCAGCGGCCGGCGTATTCCTCGACCGGAGGACAGAGGCAGACGAGGTTGCGGTCGCCGTAGACGTTGTCGATCCGGCCGACGGCGGGGAAGAACTTGCCGTCGCGCACCCAGTCGCGGGGGAAGACCGCCTGCTGGCGCGAGTACGGCCGGTCCCAGCTCTCGCCGGCGATCGCCGCGGCGGTGTGCGGGGCGTGCTTGAGCGGATTGTTCTTGCGATCGCTCCGCCCCTCCTCGACGTCGCGGATCTCCTGCCGGATGGCGATCATCGCTTCGCAGAAGCGGTCGAGCTCGCGCTTCGATTCGCTTTCGGTCGGCTCGATCATCAGCGTCCCGGGCACCGGGAACGACATCGTCGGCGCATGGAAGCCGTAGTCCATCAGTCGCTTAGCAACATCCATTGCCTCAACGCCGGCGCTCTCCTTGAACTCGCGCAGGTCCAAAATGAATTCATGCGCCACCAATCCTGTCTCTCCCCGATACAGGATCGAATAGTACTTCTCCAGACGCTTGGCCATGTAGTTGGCATTGAGAATGGCCACCTCGGTGGCGCGCTGCAGCCCCCGGCCTCCCATCATCGCGATGTACATCCACGGGATCGCCAGGATGAGGGCGCTGCCCCAGGGCGCGGCCGCCACCGGACCGATCGCCTGCTCTCCGCCGCAACGCACCAGCGGATGGCCAGGGAGGAACGGCGCTAGGTGCCGGGCGACGCCGATGGGACCCATGCCGGGGCCGCCGCCGCCGTGAGGGCCGGTGAACGTCTTATGGACGTTGTAATGCTGCATGTCCGCGCCGAAGTCGCCCGGACGGGTGAGGCCCAGGATCGCGTTCATGTTGGCGCCGTCGAGATAGACCTGCCCGCCGTGCGCGTGCACGATCTCGCACAGCCGTCCGATCGCCGCCTCGAAGACGCCATGGGTCGAGGGGTAGGTCACCATGATGGCGGCGAGATGCGAGGCATGCTCCTTCGCCCGCGCCTCGAGATCGCCGAGGTCGATGTTGCCGTGCTCGTCGCAGGCCACCGGAACGACGCGCATGCCGGCCATCACCGCCGACGCCGGATTGGTGCCGTGGGCCGAGACCGGGATCAGGCAGACGTTGCGATGCCCCTCGCCGCGCTGCTCGTGGAAGGCGCGGATCACCAGCAGGCCGGTGTACTCCCCCTGGCTGCCGGCGTTGGGCTGCAGGGAGATCGCGGCGAAGCCGGTGACCTCGCACAGCCAGCGCTCGAGGTCGGCGAGGATCTGGGCGTACCCCTCGGCCTGCTCCACCGGCGCGAACGGATGCAGGTCGGCGAGGTCGGGCCAGGAGAGTGGCGCCATCTCCGAGGTGGCATTGAGCTTCATCGTGCAGGACCCGAGCGCGATCATCGAGTGCGCCAGCGACAGATCGCGCGCCTCGAGACGCCGCAGGTAGCGCAGCATCTCGTGCTCGGTGTGGTAGCGGTGGAACACCGCCTGAGCGAGGAAGTCGTCGGTGCGCCGCTGCGGCAGGCCGTCGGGCGCATCGTCGTGCTCGGGCAGCGTCGCGCCGAACAGCGCGAGCACGGCCCGCACGGTGTC
>JBGARM010000376.1:0-3321 GCA_044230215.1 Thermoanaerobaculia bacterium
TGCAGCAGCTCCAATGCCACCAGCCGGTTGATGGGGTTGTCTTCCACCAGCAACACCCGCGTGCCCGCCTGCTCATGGCGCAGCGCCCGCTCGGCATCGGCGCGCCGCGCCGTTGGCGCGGGCATGATGCCGTGGCCGCGCTGCAACAGCACCGTAAACCAGAAGGTGCTGCCCTCGCCCGGGCTGCTATCCATCCCCGCCTCGCCGCCCATCATCTGCGCCAGGTTGCGCGTCAGCGCCAGACCGAGGCCGGTGCCGCCGTATTTGCGCGTGGTGCCGACTTCGGCCTGCTGGAACACGTGGAACAGGCGCTGCCCCTGCGCCGGCGTCACGCCAATCCCCGTGTCCTCGACTTCAAAGCGCACCTGCAAGCCCTCCGCGCCATCCTTCAGCAGCTTGGCGCGCAGGACGATGCTGCCCCTTTCGGTAAACTTGACCGCGTTGCCAGCCAGGTTGAACAGACATTGGCGCAGGCGCATCGGGTCGCCACGCAACCACGTCGGCACGGCGTCGCCGTCGAGCTCGATGTGCAAGCCCTTGGATTGGGCGGACGGGCGAATCAACGAGGCGACGTGGTCGAGCACCGCCGAGAGGTGAAAATCTTCCAGCGCCAGATCGAGTTTGCCGGCCTCGATCTTGGAGAGGTCGAGGATGTCGTTGATCAGGCCGAGCAGATGCCGGCCCGAGGAGAGGATGTTGTGCAGGAAGCGCACGAAGCGCGGCTCGATCTTGTCGTCGAGCTTGTCCCCGAGGATCTCCGAGAAGCCGATGATCGAGTTGAGCGGCGTGCGCAGCTCGTGGCTCATGTTGGCCAGGAACTGGCTCTTGGCGCGATTGGCTTCGAGGATGCGGACGTTGGCCTGGGCGAGCTCGCGACCCTTGCGGTCGAGCTCGACGGTGAGGCGCTGAAGCTCGGCGAGGCGCGCGCTGTTCTCCTCGTTGAGCGCGGCGATCTGCATGCGGCGCTCGCGCAGGCTGGCGATGCCGGCGACCATGAAGTAGGTGCCGCCGAAGAGCAGGGTGAGCCGACCGATGGCGAGCGCCAGCTCGTAGTCGAACCCCTGGATCTTGCCCATGCCGACGAGCAGCAGGAGGTACGCTGTGCAGCTGCCGGCCATCACCCCGAGCGCGGCGCGCCGCCCGGCGACGAACGCCGCGGCGGTGGTATTGGTCAGGAACCAGATCAGCCAGAGCGGCGAGGAGTCGCGGATCAGGTAGATCGTCCAGCAGGTGAGGCCGATGTCGCCGACCATCCAGGCGACGTTGAGGCGCCGCTGGACCTCGGCGCTCCGCGCCCGCCGCTGCAGGAACATGAAGAGCGGCACCGAGGACAGACCGAGGGCGCAGGCGACCGCGCCACCGAAGACGTCGAACTCGAGGACGCCGGTGGTCCAGGCGACGACGACCACCACCGCCATGACCAGCATCACGCCCAGGCGGCTCCGCTGCACGGCGAGGTTGTACCTCACCGCGTTGGCATCGACCGGAGTTCTCTCTTCCGCGCCGGACACTCGATCTGCTCTCCTTGCAGGCGGAACCGAGCCGCATTGTATCCGCTCGCGCCGGGTAGAGCGCCGGCCGGGCTGGGCGATATTGTGCGGACTTGCGAGGGGAGGAGGGGACGATGAGCTTCGATTGGTCGGCCCGGCCGGCGGCCGGGGAGTACGGTGAGTTTCACGCCGGGTACATCGCGGCGGTGCCGGCGGGCGACATCCGGGAGACGCTCGCCCGGGAGTCGGCGGCGGCGGCGGCCTTCTATGGCGCCATTCAGGAAGCGCGCGCGGGTCATGCCTACGCGCCCGGCAAGTGGACGATCCGCGAGGTCCTGGCGCACATCGCCGACGGCGAGCGCGTCTTCGCCTACCGGGCGCTGCGGTTCGGGCGCGGCGACCGCACGCCCCTGCCCGGTTTCGACCAGGACACCTGGGTGCCGGAGAGCCACGCCGCGAGCCGTCCATGGCCGGACCTGGTGGCCGACTTCAATGCCGTGCGGACCGCGTCGCTCCACCTCTTCCGTTCGTTCGCGGAGAGCGACTGGGCGCGCCACGGCGAGGCGAGCGGGATCGAGGTCTCGGTGCGCGCGATCGCCTTCATCCTCGCCGGCCACGAGCTCCACCACCGGCGGATCCTGGTCGAGCGCTACGGTCTCCCCCCGTCCGGGGGATGATTCCGGACGGCTCCGGAGAGACTCCTCAGGGCAGGGTCTGCTGCAGGACCTCCTGGCGGCGCGCTTCGCGATAGGCGACGAGCCGGCCCAGGATCTCCGGGTCGGAGAGCGCCAGGATCTCGGCGGCGAACAGCGCCGCATTCGCGGCCCCGGCCTTGCCGACGGCGAACGTCGCGACCGGAATGCCCTTGGGCATCTGGACCATGGCGAGGAGCGCGTCGAGGCCGAGGAGCGGCGAGGAGTCGATCGGCACAGCGAGCACCGGCAGCAGCGTCTTCGCCGCCAGGACACCGGCCAAGTGCGCCGCGCCGCCGGCGCCGGCGATGAGCGCCTTGGTGCCGCGGGCGGCGGCGCCGGCGGCATAGTCGAGGGCTTCGTCCGGGGTGCGATGCGCGGAAAGGACGCGCGCCTCGCACGGGATGCCGAGCTCCTGGCAGACCTTCACGGCTTCGGACATGACTGCGTAGTCGTTCTTGCTGCCCATCAGGATGCCGACCAGTGGCCGCTCGCTCCAGGTCATCTCCGCCTCTCCTCGTCCTGCCGTTGTTGCCGCAGTTGGCCGCCTCTATCGGCTACGTCTTGCGGCGCGTTTCGGTCGGGGGCTCGTCCTGCAGCGCTTCGATCAGCCGCTCCATGCGCATGCCGCGCGAGCCCTTGACCAGCAGGAGGTCGCCGGCATGGACGTTGGCGGCGAGCCCGGCAGCCGCAGCCGCCGCGTCGGCGAACAGCAGGCTCGGCGTCCGGAGCGCTTTGGGCCGCCGGGCGACGGCGGCCGCCGTCTCGGCGCCGACGAGGATCAGCTGGTCGGCGCCCGACCGGTCGGCCGCCTCGAGAATCGCCAGGTGTTCGGCCGGGGCGACCTCGCCCAGCTCGAGCATGTCTCCCAGAGCGACGATCCACCGGGCGCCGCGTCGTTCCGCGACCTCGCGAGCCGCCGCCAGCGCGGCGCGGACCGAACGCGGATTCGAGTTGTAGCTGTCGTCGAGCACGAAGACGCCACCGGCCTCGAGCGGCCGCAGCCTCCCGGGCACTGCCTCCACCGCAGCGATCGCGGCGGTCAGGCGCGACAGCTCCTCGGGCGAGGCCGAACGGTCGAGGAGGGCGAGCGCGCCGGCGAAAGCGGCGGCGATGTTCATCGCCGCCGTGTCGCCGAG
>JBGARM010000377.1:0-3310 GCA_044230215.1 Thermoanaerobaculia bacterium
GGCACCCTCAACGGCGGCGGTCCCCTCCTCAAGCTGCGCTCGAGCGGCGGCGGCATCGACATCACCCACCGCTGACCCCGCCGGGCCCCGCCGGGGACACACAAATGGGACACAGAAATGGGACACACAAACGGGACACAGATTGCAGTGGCCGGCCGAAGTCCCTCGCGGCGAATTCGGCTCTTTCGCCTCGCCGCCCTCCTGGCGGCCGCGCTCGTCCCGTCCGCCTTCGCCGCGGAGCCCGCCCAGCCTCCGGCGACGAGCTCCACGACGCTGGTCGAAGCCGCGCCCGAGCGCGGTTTTCATTACCCCTACCTGCTCGTCGTCCCCGCTCCCCCCGCCGCGGGCGCCGCGAGCGCCGGCATCCTGCTCGTCGAGCCCAACAACACCGGCAAGGTCTCCGACGACTTCATCGTCCACCTTTCGGCGGCGCGCGAGCTCGCGGACAGGGCGATCGGCGGCTACGTCGCGCGCGAGCTCGGCCTGCCGCTGCTCGTTCCGGTATTCCCGCGGCCGGAGAAGCAGTGGGAGCTCTACACCCATCAGCTCGATCGCGACACGCTGCTCGTCGCCGACGGCCCGCTGCGACGCCTCGACCTGCAGCTACTCGGGATGATCGACGACGCCCGCGCGCGGCTCGCGATGCGAGGGTGGAAGCTGCCGGAGAAAGTCCTCCTCACCGGCTTCTCTGCCTCGGGTTCGTTCGTCAACCGCTTCACCGCGCTCCACCCCGAACGCGTCCAGGCGGTCGCCGGCGGTGGCCTCAACGGCAACCTGATCCTGCCGCTCGCCACCCTCGGCGGCCGCGACCTTCCCTATCCGCTCGGCATCGCCGACCTCGCGCGCGTCGCCGGCCACGCCTTCGACGCCGCTGCCTGGAAGAAGGTGCCGCAGTTCCTCTACATGGGAGCGCTCGACGACAACGACGCGGTGCAGTACGACGACGGTTACACCGCGGCCGAGAAGGCGATCGTCGACGCGGTCATCGGCGCGAAAATGCAGCCCGACCGCTGGGAGCACTGCCAGCGCATCTACCGCGACGCCGGAGCGAGCGTCGAATTCCGCACCTACGACGGCGTCGGTCACTTCACCGACCGCAAAGTCAACGAGGAGCTCCGCGACTTCTTCCGCCGTCAGCTCGCGACCGCGCCCTGAGCGATCGCAACGGTAGCGACTTCGCTGGCGGCCATGAGCGACTCCCAATCGCCGTGAACGCGTTCGCCAAGTGACGGCTTGACCCCGGGAGTACACTCTTCCGAACTACCTTGCTTCGCGATGGGCCCGTCCTCGTCGCGCGAGGACGACTCGCCCCGCAAAGGAGTCGGCATGATCGACGCAATCTCGCTGCTCTGCAGGTGCGGCCCCCGGTTGCTCGTTTCGGTCCTCGGCGCCTTCGTCGTCTTGCACGGCGCCAGCGCGCTCCCGGGCGGCGGCTCGACGGCCCCGACGGGACTGATTGCGATCTTCGGCGACGGCTTCGAGAGCGGCGCCCCGTGCCTCTGGTCGGCCGTCGTTCCGCCGTTCACCTCCACCTGGTACCTCGACGCCGACGCCGACACCTTCGGCGACCCGGCGTCCAGCACCCAGAGCTGCGCTGCGCCGGCCAACCACGTCGCCGACAACGCCGACTGCGACGACGGCTCCGCCGCGACGTTTCCCGGCGCGGCGCCGCTCGATGCCCCCTTCGCTTGCCTGCGCGACACCGACAACGACGAATTCGGCAGCGCCTCGCCACCGATCGGCGTCGGTGTGGGAAGCGATTGCGACGACACCCTCGCCGCGGTCAACACCGCGGCGACCGAGGCCTGCAACGCGATCGACGACGACTGCGACACGCAGATCGACGAGGGCTTCGATGTCGACCTCGACACCTACACCTCCTGCGGCGGCGACTGCAACGACAACGACGCCACCATTCACCCCGGGGCCGTCGACGATCCCGACGCCCTGTTCGTCGATCGCAACTGCGACGGCATCGACGGCGACATCGCCCGCGCCGCCTTCGTCGCGCCCACCGGACTGGATGGCACCGGCTGCACCCTTGCCGCCCCCTGTCTGACGCTGGCGCACGCCGCCGGCGTCGCGGACGCGGACGTGCTGCGGGACTCGGTCTACATCCAGGCCGGAACGTATATCGGAGTTTTCACGCCGCCCAGCGGACTGTCGTTCGTCGGCGGTTACGACAACGCCTGGGTGCGCGCCGACCGCAACCTCCCGGGCCATAAAGCCACCCTGCTGGGCACCTACTTCCCTGCCGAAGACTCCTGGGTCACCGTGCGCGCGCGCACGATTACCGCTGCATTCCTCGACCTCGTGCTCGCCGGACCGGACGCGACGACCGCCGGCGACAGCAGCCAGGTCGTGCACAGCCGGCAGTCGACCCTCTCGTTCCTGCGCGTCACCTTTCAGCAGGGCGACGGCGCCGACGGCGCCGCCGGCGTCGACGGCAGCTCGGCCACCGCCACTCCGCCCGTCACCGCGACCGACGGCGGCCCGGGCCAGGCCGCGATCGTGGTCTGCAGCACCACCCGCGTAGCCGGCGGAAACGGCGCCGCCAACCCGTCATGCCCGGGCAGTACCGCCGGTGCAGCCGGCGGATCCGGCGGCAGCATGGATACGGCCTGCAACGGCATCGGCGGCACTTGCAGCGGCAGCGACTGCAATGCCACGGGCGGTCTGGCCGGATCGACGGCGAGCTCGGGCGCCTCGGGCGGCCCCGGTGGGGGAACGTGCATGAATCTCGCCGCCGAGGCCGGCACTCCCGGCGCGGTCGTCGACGGCAGTGCCGGCAGCTCCCAGAATGCTCGCGGTCATCTCGATGCCCAATTCCAATGGCGTGGAGAGAGCGGCACCGCCGGCGGGGTGGGTACTCATGGCGGTGGGGGCGGGGGAGGCGGCGGCGCCGGTGGTTGCGACAACGGGATCGATGACGATCGCGGGGCCGGCGGAGGAGGCGGCGGCGCCGGCGGTTGCCGGGCGACCTTCGCGGGGAGCGGCGGCGGGGCCGGCGGCGGCACGGCGCGCTCGCGCGAGTGGCGTTCGTCGCGCACGTCGCCGGCGAGGCTCACGCCGGTGCGCCCGGCATCCTCGATCAGCCGCACGGTGTCGTCCGCGTCCTCCTGCTCCTCGGGGAGGTGGACGATCGCGACGTCGGCGCCCTCGCGGGCGAAGGCGATCGCCGCGGCGCGGCCGATGCCTGAGTCGCCTCCCGTGATGAGCGCGTGCCGGCCGCGCAGCCGGCCGTTGCCCTGGTAGCTCTTCTCCCCGTGGTCGGGGGTGGGATCGGTCTCGCCGATCAGGCCGGGCTGAT
>JBGARM010000378.1:0-3305 GCA_044230215.1 Thermoanaerobaculia bacterium
CAAAGTCGAGGTGGTGGAAAGCAAAGCGGTTGCCCCCGGCCGCGACCAGCGCGGCGACGCGATCCTGCTTGAGGCTGACCTGGTAATAGTCGTTGAGGCTGTCCACCCCGATCACCACATCGCCGCGCGCCAGCGCCTCGTCCTCGATTCGGAAGGGCATGATCGTCTGGCCAACCGCGGCGTCGCCGTAGTCCTCCTCGACGTTGGCAAAGCCCGTCATCGTCTTGCCCTCGATGAGGAAGGAGCCGTCGGCGAGCCGGACGTCGAGCAGCGCGCACGTGCCGTGGCAGAGCGCCGCTGTCGGCTTGCGGGCCTCGTAGAAGGCGGCGACCTCCTCCGGCTTCACCTCGATTTTCTCGAGCAGCGGATCGAGATGGGCGCGCAGATACTGCGTGCTCAGCATGCGCTCGATCGTCGCCTGGTACTCGGGATCCCGGTCGAGCCCTTCCTTGCGCGCCTGCTGCAGCGCGACCTTGTCCTGGATCATCTCGTCGAGCAACGCCTGCCGCTGCTCGACGGTCGAGAACTGGCCGGGTATCCGGCCGCCGCGCTGGGCCATCTGCAGGCGAAACTGCTCGACCGTGATCGTGTCGTCGCCGACTCGGGCGAGAACGACGGCGGGGGGTTGTGCCGCGGCCGGCGCTGCGGGCGTCGACGGCTGGACGGCCGGTGCAGCGGGCGGCGGCGAGGCGGCCGTCTTCGGCGCCGTCGTACCGGTGACGCAGGCGGATGCCAGGAGCAGCACGGCGAGGGCGGGGACAGGGAGGCGCATCGGCATCGGCTGGGCTCCGGCTCAGTTCACGACGGTCGCGGGGGAGAGCTCGCCGAGCTCGGTCTCGAGGCGGTCCCACTCGGCCATGCTCTCCTCGATCTTCGTGTTCAGCGTCTTCTGTTCGGCTTCGAGCTTCTTCACTTCGGCCGCGGGAGTCTTGTCGAAGAAGCCGGGGTTGCAGAACATCTCGTTGATGGCGTGCACGCGCGCCTCGGCCTTCTCGATCTCCGCGGTCAGCTTGTCGCGGCGATTCGTCAGGGTCCGGAGGTGTTTCTCCTGCGCCGGCGTCGCCGGCCCGGCGGCCTTCTTCGCCGCTTCTTTCTTCTTGTCCTGGCGGGCGCGGGCGAGCACGACGTCGGCGTCCAGATGGTCGTCGCCGCAGCGCGCCAGGTAGTCCTCGTAGCTGCCCTCGAAGTCGCGGATGCCGTTGTGGGTGATCTCGAGAATGCGGTTGGCGAGCCGGCTGACGAACCAGCGGTCGTGGGAGACGAACAGGATCGTGCCGTCGTAGGCCTCGAGGCCCTCGACGAACGCCTCGATCGCCTCGAGGTCGAGGTGGTTGGTCGGCTCGTCGAGCACCAGGATGTTGGGCCTCGCGACCGAGAGCTTGGCCATCACCAGCCGCGCGGCTTCGCCGCCGGAGAGGGCGCGCAGCTGCTTGTAAACGTCGTCGCCGCGGAACAGCACCTCGGCGAGCTTGCCGCGCACGAAGCCGATCGTCTCCGACGGCACCAGCTCCCAGAGCCAGGCTTCGACGCTCTGGTCGGAGGAGTCGACGAGCTCGCGGTGGTCCTGGGCGAAGTAGCCCGGCCAGGTCTCGTAGCCCCACTCGACCTTGCCGGCATCGGGCTCGACGACGCCCATGGCGATCTTGAGCAGGGTCGACTTGCCGATGCCGTTGGGACCGAGGATCGCCAGGCGATCGCCGCGCTGGACGCGCAGGCTGACGTTGTTCAGGACCTGATGGTCGCCGTAGCTCTTCGAGATCCCCTCGAGCTCAAGCACCTGGCGGCCGGAGGGCCGACGCTGGGCGAACTTGAAGGTCGGGTAGCGGCGCGACGACTGCGGCAGGCGCTCGATGACGATCTTCTCGATCATCTTGACCTTCGACTGCGCCTGGCGCGCCTTGGTGGCTTTCGCCTTGAAGCGGTCGATGAACTCCTTGTGCTTGGCGATCTCGCTCTCGCGCTTCTCGATCTCGTGTTCCTTGCGATCCCGCTCGGCGCCCTTCATCTCCTCGAACTGGGTGTAGTTGCCGTGGTAGAGGAGGATGGTCTCGTAGTCGACGTCGAGAATGTGGGTCGAGATGTTGTCGAGGAAGCGGTGGTCGTGCGAGATCACCACCGCGCAGCCCTTGTAGGCGAAGAGGAACTTCTCCAGCCAGCGGATGGTCAGGATGTCGAGATGGTTGGTCGGCTCGTCGAGCAGCAGGATGTCCGGGTCGGAGGCGAGCACCTGGGCGAGCAGCACGCGCAGCTTGAAGCCGCCGGAGAGGACCGAGAGCGTCTCCTTGTGGACGTTGGTCGGGATGCCCAAGCCCTCGAGGATCTCGGCGGCGCGCGGCTCGAGCGAGTAGCCGTCGTTGTGGAGGATGAACTCCTCGACGTCGGCGTAGCGGTCGGAGTCGAAGTCCCCCTCCATGTGGGCGAGCAGCCGGTCGCGCTCCTCGAGCGCCTCCCAGACGTCCTTCTTGCCCATCATCGCCACCTGGACGATCGGCACGTCCTCGTACTGGAAGTGGTCCTGCTTCAGGACGCCCATGCGGGCGCGGCGCGGCATGTTGATGATGCCGTCGGAGGCGACCTCGTCGCCGGCGAGGATCTTGAGGAACGTCGACTTGCCGGAACCGTTGGCGCCGACCAGGCCGTAACGGGATCCCGCATTCAACTGAAAGGAGGCGCCCTCGAACAGGGTGTCGCCGCCGAAGGCTTTGGCCAGGTTGGTGATGGAAATCATGGAACGGGAGAGTTTATCAGTCGGGCCGCTATCGCCCCCGCGGGAGGCGGCAGCTCGGCCGGACGTGGTCCGCGCTTTGCTTGCTGTCGCAGCGCGGGACAACGACTGCTGCAACCGACGGAGGAATGTCATCTTGGCCCACGATTCGCGTCTCACCCAGTCTCTCGGCCTCGTCGGCTGGCTGGCGCTGGCGTTCGTCGCCGCGGCCGTCGGCGGCGCCGCTGCGGCCGACGCCCCGGCCTTCTACGGCCAGCTCGTGTTGCCGACCTGGGCGCCGCCGGCCGGCGCCTTCGGGCCGGTGTGGACGGTGCTGTACACGCTCATGGGCATCGCCGCCTGGCTGGTCTGGCGCGAGCGCCGTGTTCGTCCCGTCGCGCCCGCCCTGGCGCTGTTCGCGGTCCAGCTCGCTGTCAACGCGGCCTGGTCCTGGTTCTTCTTCGCCTGGAAGTCCGGCGCGGCGGCCTTCGTCGCGATCGTGCTGCGCCTGGGTCTCATCGTCGCGACGATGGTCGCATTCTACAAAGTTCGCCGCGCCGCGGGCCTCCTCTTCGTGCCCTACCTCGCGTGGGTGGGTCTC
>JBGARM010000379.1:0-3300 GCA_044230215.1 Thermoanaerobaculia bacterium
ACCTCTTCCTTCCCGACTGTTTCGGCTTTTCCCAGGCCCTGCCGACGCTCGCCGTCCACTGCGGCATCGTCGGCTTTTCCTCCCAGAAGCTGCGCCGGGGCGCCGAGATGCGCTCGGCTTTCGGGGTTCCCTTCCCGTTCGGACTCTGGGTGGGCCCCGACGGATCGACCCTGCCGGCGGTTCTCGAGCCGGGAGAGTACGGCGCCCAGGCCTCGTCCGACCTGGGCGCGGACCCGGGCTGGATCGAGCGCTTTCGCGCGCTCGCCGAGAGCGGCCGTCCCGACATGCTGATGACCTACCAGGGTCTGGGCGACAAGGGCGGCGCGATTCCCGCCGCGGCGGTCCGGTGGCTCGAACGGGCCCGGGCCGGGGGCGGCGCCATCGAGGTTCGCCTGGCCGACTCCGAGGAGATCTTCCGCGACCTCGATCCGGAGACGCGGGCGCACCTGCCGGTCTATGACGGTGAGCTCCTGCTGCGCCTGCATGCCACCGGCTGCTACAGCTCGCGCTCGCCGCTCAAGCGTCGGCACCGCCAGGCCGAGCAGCTCGCCCATGCCGCCGAGCGCGCGGCAACGATCGCCCACGCCCTGGGTGTGCGGCCGTCCGATCGCGCGCGAATCCGCGAAGCCTGGCTGAGGATCCTCGCCCACGAGATGCACGACGACCTCACCGGCACGAGCCTGGTCGAGGCCTACCGCTACTCCGCCCACGATCTCGCCCTCTCGGTGAACGAGCTCCAGCAGGAGCTCGACGAGGCGGCGGGCGCCGTCGCGGCGACTCTCGGCGCCCCGCAGAGCGCAACGACCGGCACCCCCCTGATCGTCTTCAACGCCCTGGGCTGGGAGCGCACCGATCTCGTCGAGGTCGAGCTGCCCGAGTCGTCGCTCCACGGCGACCATCTCTCGGTGTTCGACTCGGAGGGTCGCGAGGTACCCTCGCAGTGGCACCCCGCCGGGACGAGCTCGCGTGGCTGCTTCGTGAGCCATCTTCCTTCACTGGGCTTTTCACGCTTCGAGCTGCGCCCTTCTCCCGCGAATCCGGGCGAGCGGAAATCGGACCTTTCGGCCGACGAGGGCTTCCTCGAGAACGAGCTCCTGCGGGTCGAGATCGACGGCAACGGCGACATCTCCCGGATCTTCGACAAGCAAGCCGAACGGGAGCTTCTCGCCGCGCCGATCGGGCTGGAGATTCTGGCCAACTTCTCCGATCGCTTTCCGTCCTGGGAGATCCGCTACGAGGACACCGCCAGGCCCCCGCGGTCGCGCCTCGCCGGCCCGGTCCGCATCCTCGGCATCGAGCGCGGCGCCGCGCGGGTCGCGCTGACGCTCGAACGCTCCGCCGCGGGCTCGCGTTTCCGCCAGACGATCTCCCTCGCCGCTGGCGTGGCCGGTGACCATGTCGTCCTCGACACCGCGATCGACTGGCGCACCGACGACGCCCTGCTCAAGATGCGCTTTCCTCTCGCGACTCCGGCTGAGCAGGGGCTCTTCGACCAGGGAGTCGGCGTCGCCCGCCGGCCGGTCGCCACCGCCCGGCTCTACGAAGTGCCGGCGCACCGATGGGCGGCGCTGCGCGAGGGACCGGGCGGCACGGGGGCGGGCGCGGCGATCGCCAACGACTGCAAGTACGGCTGGGACCACCCCAGCGCCGACACCCTGCGCCTGACCCTCCTCCACACTCCGCGCATCGGCCGGCGCTTCCGCTACCAGCAGAAACAGGACTTCGGCCACCACGACGTGCGGGTGGCGATCGCACCGATCCGCGCCGGTGACTCGCTCGCCGCCACCGTCCGCTTCGCGGAGCGCCTCTGCCAGCCGCCGCTGCCGTTCCTGCCGCCGGCATCGCCGGCGGCGGACAGGGCTCAGGGCGCCGACAGCCCGCGCAGTCTCTCCTTTCTCGAACTCAGCCAGCAGGAAGTCGCCGTTCAGGCGCTCAAACTGGCCGAAGATGGAGACGAGGTCCTCGTGCGCCTGCGGGAGATCACCGGCAACAGCCGGGAAGTCGAACTTCAGGCCAGTCTGCCGATCGCGAGCGTCCGCAGCGTCGACGGTTGCGAGCGGCCGCTCGAGTCCGCAACACTGCCGACGGACCCGGCGCGAAAAGCTCCAGTACAAGAAAGAACGGCCGCCCGTGCTTCAGTGGCCGGCTTCGGACTCGCAGCGATCGCCCTGCAGCTCGATTCTCCTTTGCCGGTCTTTTCGACCCGGCCTCCGCAGACGCTGGCGCTCGCCCTGCCCTGGAACTGCACGGCGGTCACCTCCCCGGGCGAGAGAGCGCGCGACGGCGGGCTCGATGGAGATGGACGCGCCGTTCCGCGCCAGCTCCTGCCGCGCTCGATCCGGCGCTGCGGCGTGGAGCTCGATCTGAAGCATGCCCATCGCGCTGGCGCGCCCTCGGCGCTGGCCTGTGCTGGACAGCGCCTTTCGATTCCGGCCGGCTTCTGCCGTCTGGTGCTTCTCGCGGCGGCGTTTCCGGAGGCGATGGTGGTCGAGTTCACGGTGGACGGCGTGGCCGCTGTGCGGCGGGTGGCCGGCGGCTTCGCGCCGCTCGGGCGCTTCGACGAGCTCGAGCGCGGCTTCTTCGGTCGGCCGACCGGCGGAGTCCTCCCTGGATTCCTGCGCCGCGAGCCGCTGGCGCTCGCGGTGCCGCATCGGCACGACGCCCGCGGCCGGATCGACCCCTGTGCGCCGGTGCAGTTGTTCACCGTCGAGCTCGCGGTCTCGCCGGCAGGCTCGGAGCTTCAACTGCCGCGAGGCGAACGGCTGATCGTCCTCGCAGCGGCGGCGAGCGACGCGCCTTCGCCTGCGGCAACCAGCGTCGGCGTCCGGACAGACTGATGGAGCTGCTCTGGGTCGTCTGCGTCCTGTGCGTCGCGATCGGCTTCGCCGGCGCCGTGCTGCCGGCGATCCCCGGTCCGCCCTTGGTCTTCCTCGGACTGCTGGCCGGCGCCGCCGCCGACGATTTCGAGCGCGTCGGCTGGGGGACGCTCGCGGTCCTCTTCCTGCTCACCTGCCTGACCTTCGGTATCGATTTCGCGGCCACCGCCCTGGGGGCGCGACGCGCCGGCGCCAGCAAGCTGGCGATCGTGGGGGCGCTCGTCGGCTCGCTGGTGGGCCTCGCCTTCGGTCTGCCGGGCCTGCTGCTGGGACCGTTCGCCGGCGCCATCGCCGGCGAGTGGATCGCGCGCCGGGACCTGCGTCAGACCGGCAAGGTCGGCTTCGCCACCTGGCTCGGCATGCTCCTCGCTGCGGTCGCCAAGCTCGCGCTCCTCTGCCTGATGATCGGCATCTTCGCGCTCGC
>JBGARM010000037.1:0-13922 GCA_044230215.1 Thermoanaerobaculia bacterium
CCAGGAGACTGTCCATTGCGAACCAGTCGGACTGGGTAGCCATAGTTCCGGGAGTTGTTGCCCTGAGCCAAGCCATCGTAGAAACCGACGATGGCGCCGTCGGCGATGGGGAGCTGCGCGACGCTCGCTCCACTCGCCGTGGCGAGGAAGAAGTCCAGGAAGGGAGCCTGGAAGAAGGCTACGAAGGCGCCGGTCTCCGAGGCCCAGATCTGGCGTGGCCGATCCGGCGGATCTCCCGGTCCATGCGAGGCGAACCACTCTCCTCCGAGCACGGTTTGGGGCGATCCGCCGTCCCCGCCGATGCGATAGATCCCGACCGGATAGCCGCCCGTGGGTTGGTCGAAGGAGAAGAAGCCCCAGCGTTCGTCCGCCGTCAGCTGAAGATCGCGCAGCTCGGGCAGGGAGCAGGTGAGATTGTTGATCTTCTCGTAGGAGGTTCCCGACGCCTCGACCAACGAAGATCGGTTGGTATCCAGCGTTACGCTCGCCTGGGCGAGGCCGGTGCCCTCCGGCGTCACGACCGCCAGGGTGTAGTCGCCGTCCCGCGCCGTCCGTCCCAGGTCGGTCGTGCCGTCCCAGACGAAGAGACCGCTGGACGTCGCCTCCCAGTCCGGATCGGTCGCCCGCTTGACCACTTGATTCCAGCGGTCGCGCACCTCGACGGCAACGGAAGCCGGGGTATCGAAACGGAACGAGAAGGCGGTGGTGTCCTTGACGCCGTCGGAATTCGGCGAGAAGTAGCGCTCGGAGACGAAGACGTCCGCGTCCTGAATCGAGAGCGGAGCCTGGGCGCGGTTGTTCTCTTCGTTGCCCTCCCGGATCTCGGCGCCCGGATCGACCACGACTACCAACTCGGCGCCGGACTGCGCCTGGTTGAGCGTGAACGACAGCTGGGCGATGCCGCTGCCTCCGCCGGGAATCGCCGCCAGCGTCGCGTCGGGCGCCAGGACGACGCCGCCGCTCTCCGGAGCGCCGAGGAAGGCGCGGACGTGCAGGTCGAGGAGCGGCTGCTCGCCGAGATTCGCCACTTCGACCGCCAGCGTCACCGGCTCTCCCGGCACGGGGAAGGGCGGAGACAGGGAGAGCGAGCCGGCGGCGACGGCCGCGTCGGGGAGGCTCGACACCGCGAGGATGCGGAACGCCGCGTTGTCGCCCTCATCGAGCTCCGGGATGCTGCCCGCGGGATCGACCACGACGTGGACGACGCGATCGCCGGCGTCGGGAACCTCCGGCCAGGTGAAGGCGACGGGTGTCGCCGCACCCGCGGCGAGCGAGGGCACCGTCGAACTCCCGATGAGCGCCCCACCTTGCGCCGGATTGCCGTCGAAGAAGCCCACCTCGATGCCGGTCGCCTCGACACCGCCGGTGTTCCTGAGCAGGATCTGCAGCTCGAGCGCGGAACCCTCGAGCGCCGGTTCAGGGGTGAAGTCGAGATCGGCGTAGGAGATGGCCAGATTCGGCGTGTCTGGAGCGCCGGCGACGAAGGCGAGCGACGCCGAGTTGTTGCTCTCCTCCACCTCGGGAACGAGACCGTTCGCATCGAGCACCACCCGGAAGCCCAGCGCTCCGGTTCGCGAGACCCGCCAGGGGATCGTGAACGATGAGGCCGCGCCGGGACCGAGCTGCAACGTGTCCGTCTGGACCAACTCGATCTCTTCCCCGGCGGTCACTTCGTACCTGACGAGGAAGGACGGCGACAGCAGGGTTCCACGGTTCCTGAGCGTCGCCCGAAAGCGGACGTCCGCTCCCGGGTAGGCCGGATCGAGGAGGGCGAGGTCCGCAACGGCGACGGCAAGATCCACGCTGGCAGCGGTCGTCACCTGCGCGGCAGCGACGTTGTTGTCCTCCCGCGCCTCGGGGACGAGGTCCGCGGGGTCGGCGACGACGGTGAATACGTGCGTCCCGGGCGAGGTGAGCTCGTACGGAAAGTAGACCGGGACCGCGGACAGCGATCCCACCGGGACGATCTGCTCGCCGACGAGCTGTCCCGAGGTCGAAGTCCCCGACCACAGCTGAACCGCGACCGCGGGCACGGCGGTGGCGCCGCGGTTCCTCAACGTGACGCCGACGGTCACGGTCGAAGGCAGGAGATTGGGTGCGGACGGCGTGAAAGCGACGCTGTCGCTGCGGAGCTCGAGGTCGGGTCCCTCCGGCGCCGGCTCGACCGCGAGATCGAGGAGGCTGCGATCGTCCGCTTCGTCGGCCTCTTCCACGGTGTCGTCCGGGTCGACGACCGCGGCCAGCGTGTGGGCTCCTGACGGCTGCGCCTCCGGCCAGACGGTTTCGAGCTCGACTTCGCCCCCCGGCGCGAGCGGGGGAACGAGGAGGTCCGCTCCGATCTGGACGCCGCCTGCCTCCGGGATGCCATCGAAGACGCGCACCGTACCGGCCGGCAGCGCGGAGCTGCCCCCGTTGCGAAGGCGAAACTGCAGACGGACCGACTCGCCTGCCGCCGGCGTCGAGGGGGTGGCTGCGAGGGCGGCCGAGAACTCCCAATCCGGCAGCGCCGCCCACCGCAGCGCCTCGATCACGCGCGCGGTCGTGAAGACGCTGCCTTCCCAGCTCCCTGCGATCGTCTGGCGACTGGCGAGGAAGCTCGTGGCGGCGGCAGCGTCCACGAGATCGAGGCGCCCGGTCTCACGCAACACGAGCAGGGCCTCGGCCGTGGCGTGCGCCGTGCTCGGCGAGTCGCCAAATCCGCCGTCCGCGTTCTGGCGTGATGCGATCCAGCCCAGTCCCGCCTCCGCCGCGGCGAGTTCGTTGCGGGTCCACAGCACGCGCGCCGCGTCGGCGGTGACCGCGATGCTCCCGGCGCCCCCCGCGACGCTCCCCCAACTGCCGTCGGCGTTCTGGCTGTGGAGCAGCGAAGCGACGGCGATGCCCTCCTGGTGCCCGACCGCGCCCGCGCCGAGGGCCAACGCGGTGTCGAGCGGGTCGCTGCGATAGCCGATCGCAGCGCCCCATCCACCGTCCGCGTTCTGCGCGGCGCCCAGCGTCGAACGTTCCGCCGCGAGCTCCGCCTCCGCGCCGATGCTGAGGAGGACGGAGGCCCGGCGCGATTGCGCGTCGATCCCCAACGCCGGGCTGGTTCGCGCCCACGAATCGAGGCTCGCGGCCGCGAGATCTCCGTCCGCGGCGAGGAGCGCACGGGCTGCCATTGCGCTATCCCGCCATCGGGTTCCCTCTTTGTCTTGCCAGAATCCTTCCTGCTCCTGGCGCGCGGACAGCCAGGCCAGAGCGTCCGCGACGACGACCCCGCCCGGTCGGGGAGGGCCGCCGGACACCGGATCTGGCTCGCCCGGCTGTGGCTCATCGGCTCCGAGGGGGTGGATTTCCAGTCGCCCTCGACCCACCGTCGAGATGGCGAAGCGGTCCATGAGCTCGCGGCGCAAGAGCTCCAGTTCCGCCAGTTGGCCGGCATCGACCTCCTCGCCGGGCCGCACGAGATAGAGGATGGACGATGCAAACTCCTTCTGCGCCTGGTCGGCGTCCGGGGTTCTCGGGCCTTCGGCGGCGAGGATGTCGTCGATCTCGACATTCTCGCGAACGCCCGAGACGACGTCGCCGATGCGCGGCAAGCGCGCGGCGTCGATGCCCGGGTTCCGAATCAGGAAGAACGGCGGGACGTCCTCGGCAGCCAGGAACCCGGCGAGGTAGAGGTCCAACGGGCTCGCCACTTTGAGCGCATCGATGGAAGTGAACGTGCCGTCGCCGTTGTCGCGCCAGTTGTTGCCGTAGAGGACGGAGCCCTGGCTCTGGAGCAGATAGCTCCAGTGGCCGTCGCCGGTGGCGAGGTCGCCGGAGACCTCCCCGCCCGACCGGCGGTAGCGAACGTAAGCCGCCCAGCGATGCAGGATCTCGTGGGTCGCGATGGTCAGTGCGCGATCGAGGTCGATCGCGGGCGACTCGAGCCCATACGACGCGCGCGCGCCGAGATCGATGAAGCTCTGGAGCTTGCCCTGGCTGCCGAAGAGGCTCGTATTGTCGAACAGCGGCAGGTGGATTCCAGCGACGTCGTTGCGCACCCCGACGTGTCGCGCGCGAACGCCGGTTCCCAGATCGACCGGAAAGCTCGTGACGACGAACAGGAAGTCGAAAGCGTCAGGATGTGCGGCATAGAACTCGGCGGCGACTGCCTGGCGAGCCGCCAGATTCGCTGTCCCACCTGTACCCAGAAAGTCGTAGTCGCCCGCCAGCTCGAGAATGGCCACGTGTCCGCGATCCTCGCGGAAGGAGACCGAGACTCCGCCGGCGGTGTGCGCGAGGGGTGGAAGCGCGACCTGTTCGCTTGCCCCCAGTGACTCGCCGAGGAGGAGCGCCGAGGCGACAGCGAGGCACGGCCACCTGAATCCGGCTCTCTTCGTGACTTGCGCCTGACCCGGCATGCCGCGGAACACCCTCCCCAAGACGGACAACAGCCCTGCCTGCACGAGCAATCCCAGGCGCTACTTTGCAGTATGCCGATCAGCCGGGTGCGGGCGCTTGCTCGAAGTTCGGCCCAGCGAGCCCCGACCAAGCTTTGACGACCTCAGAGGCAAGAAAGGCTAGCACATCCGTCGCGATCGCTCGGCACAGGACCGGGAGGGCCCCGAAGGGCGCATGAAACTGCCGGGCCGATTCCGTCCGTCGTCCGTTCCGAGACGCTCCGCCGTCGAGGCGGCGGTGGCCTCAGCCGGGAACGGCGGTGGGCTTGCGGCGCTGCATGATCTGGTCGACGAGACCGTAGGCGACCGACTCTTCGGCGCCGAGGATCTTGTCGCGATCGGTGTCGTCGTGGATCTGTTCCTTGGTCTTGCCGGTGTGGAAGGCGAGGATCTCGTCGATCTTGTCGCGCAGCTTGAGGAGCTCGCGGGCGTGAATCTCGATGTCGGTCGCCTGGCCCTGCATGCCCTGCGTCCACGGCTGGTGAATGAGCACCCGGCTGTTGGGCAGCACCGTGCGCTTGCCCGCCTTGCCCGCCGCCAGCAGCACAGCAGCCATCGACGCCGCCTGACCGATGCAGAAGGTCGCGACGTCGGGCTTGATGTACTGCATGGTGTCGTAGACCGCGAGGCCCGCAGTCACCGAGCCGCCGGGCGAGTTGATGTAGATGTGGATGTCGCGTTCCGGATTCTCCGCCTCGAGAAAGAGCATCTGGGCGATGATGAGGCTCGCGACTTCGTCGTCGATCGGCCGGCCGAGGAAGATGATGTTGTCCTTGAGCAGGCGGGAATAGATGTCGTAGGCGCGCTCGCCGCGATTGGTCTGCTCGACCACCATCGGAATCAGCATGTTCGAAGTCCCCTCTAGCTCTCGTGCTGGTGCGCGTGATCGTGATCGTGGTCGTGGTCGTGGTCGAGCGCGGCGGGCAAGGGGCCGGTCTCGCCGAGCAGCCGGCGGACGGTCTTCTCACGCCGCATCTGCGCCCGCAGACCGACCAGCTGGCCGGCCTCGTCGAGGCGCTGGCGAAGCGCCGGCGTGGGGATCCCCTGGGCCCGCGCGAGCAGCGCCAGCGCCTGCTCGAACTCCTCTTCGCCGACTTCGACCTTCTCCTGCTCGGAGATGGCGTCGAGCAGCAGGCGTGCCTTCACCCGGCGCTCTGCCTGCGGCTTCGCCTGCTCGCCGAGTCGCTGCCAATCGAGCCCGGCGCCTTCGACGTCGACGCCCCGGCGCGCCAGGTTCTCGGCGTAGTCGCGCAGCAGCTCGTCCACCTCGCGGTGCACGACGCCCTCGGGCAACGGAATCGGATGGCGCTCGGTCAATTGGTCGAGCATCGCGGTCTCGCGCTGGCGCATGGCGTCGTCGCGCTTGGCGTTGCCGATCCGCCGCGCGATGTCGGCCTCGAGCTCGGCCACGGTCGTGAACTTGCCGAGGTGGGCGGCAAAGGCGTCGTCGAGCGCCGGCAGGATCGGCTCGGTGAGCTCGACCAGGCGGACGTCGAAGGCGCGCTCGGCGAGCGGCTCGGCCGGCGCATCCGGGCGCAGGTCGCCCTCTTCGCGCTCCTTCCGCGGCGCCGGCGGTTCCTTGCGCGTGAAGCGGGATCCCTGGCCCACGCTCAGACCCGCGACCGCCAGCGAGATCTCTTCCCAGATCTGCTGCGAGCCGACCTCGATGTCGACAGTCTGCGCTTCGGCGACGATCTCGGTGCCCGCGTCGGCCGGAGACAGGACCGGCTTGAGCTCGATCTTGGCGCGGTCTCCCGTCGCCGCGGGGCGCTCCGCGGTCTTCCACTCGGCATGCCGCAGACGCAGGTCGGCGATCGCCGTCTTCACCTCCTCGGCGGTCGCCTCGAGCGGCGGCGCCGGCAGGCTGAAGTCCTTGTAGTTGCGCAGCTCGATCTCCGGCCGAACCTCGACGCGCGCGATGAAGGTCATGCCGGTGCCGGTCTCGACCTTGGCCATCTCGACCTCGGGCGGGAGCAGCGGCTCGATTCCCTTCTCGGCCACCGCCTGGCGGAAGTAGCGCGGCACCAGGCGCTCCACGACTTCGCGGCGGATATCGTCGCCGAAGTGGCGCTGCACGAGACTCTGGGGGACCTTCCCCTTGCGGAAGCCGGGCAGGCTCGCCTTGCGGCCGAACTCGCCCAGGACGCGCGCGGTCTCGGCATCTACGGCCGGCGCGGGAATCTCGATCTTCAGTTCCTTACGGCACGGGCCGATTTCTTCCACATTCAGCACTACGCTCATCGGCGATCTCTGTCCTTGGGGCGGTTGAAATGGTGCGAAAGGGGGGACTCGAACCCCCAACCCGATCGCTCGGGACTAGATCCTAAGTCTAGCGCGTATACCAGTTCCGCCACTTTCGCGAGAGCGGGATCCGAGCACGGAGGAGGCGAGAGGAGTGGGCGATGGTGAGCCGCGTAGGACTTGAACCTACAACCCGCAGATTAAGAGTCTGCTGCTCTACCATTGAGCTAGCGGCCCCTCTTGAACGAAAAATATAGCGGACGAAGCGCGTCGCTGGCAAGACCCCGCATTCCACGGCCTGCGCCGGGCGACGCTCTCGGAGATCCCGGAGTCAGCCGCCCTGGACGAAACGGACGATTTCGATGGTGTCGCCGGCGACGACCTGGGTGCCGGCGAGGCGGGAGCGACGCACGATCTCGCCGTTGACTTCGACAGCCACCGCCAGCGGATCGCAGCCGACCGATTCGACGAGCTCGCGCAGGGTCATCGCGCCGGGGACCTGGTGCGGACTGCCGTTCAACCGGATTTCGCGCGCTGCAACGGGTGGTGCGGTCATGGGTCCTTTCGGTTCGCTCAGAGAAGCTGTTTGATCTCGGCGCGGCCGAGCTCGGAAGAGCCGGAGATGATCAGCGCCGCCGAGCCGCGGGCGAAAGCGGGAACGTCGAGGCGCATCTCGACCGCGCCGACGTCGTCGGTCTCGCCCACCATCAGCGTCCGCGGGTCGGCGACGGTCGACAGCATCTTCACCGACACCTGCACGCCGGCGAGCGGCAGGCCGCTCTTCGATGAATAGGCGCGCAACGTGAGGCTATTGACCTTTCCCGACTGGATCTCCTCCTGCCCGTCCACGGAGAGCACGAGCTGTTCGTGCTCCGCTTCGGTCGACAGGTAGTCGAGGATCACCTGGTCGAGGGTGGGGCCCTCGTCGGTCTCGTCGAGGTCGGGCAGCTCGGGGACGCCCGAGAGCTCGGCGAGCGGCGGCAGCCCCTGCAATGGCTGGAACTCCGGCGGCAAGCCGGCGACGGCGGCCTCGACCACCTCGGCGGGAATCGCCCCCGTCTGCATGACGGTCTGGGCGTGGGCTTCGGGCGATTCGTGGCGCGCGGTGGTCGCCGCCGCGGCAGCAGCCGCGCCCCCTCCGCCCGGCTTCTTCAGCCCCTCGAGCTTGCCGTCGAAACGGCCCGCCCGGATCGCCGCGACGATCGTCCGATGCTGATGGTCCATCAGGGATGCGATCTCGGGGTCGCCTTTGCCCTGCTCGAGCAGCGCGGCGTAGCTCGACCGCTTGGTGGCCACGACCCGTCCGGCGACGTAGACGACGCTCTCGATGAACGGATTGCCGCGTCCCTTGTCCTCGGTCTGGACATGGACTACCGTCTCTACGTGACGAACGTCAGTGTTGTATCCGGTGATCATGGTTGAACTGCGGTCGCTCGCGGCATTGTAGGAAGGCCACTCCTCGCGGTCAAGGCGACGGTGGACGCTCCCCCGGGCCCGTGCGAGAATCGCCCCCGACGAACTCTACCCCGGCCCGCGGACGCCCGGCCGGAAGCGGCCCAAGAGCTGCAAGAGAACTTCAGACCATCAGCCTTCAAGCCCCCTCAGGAGACTAGAGCAATGTCGCAGAACGCCGCCTCGCCCGACAGCAACACCGCCCGCACCCTGGTGCACTACGACGTCCGCGACGGCGTCGCCTACCTCAAGCTCGACGATCCGCCGGCCAACACCTACACGCACGAGATGATGAAGCAGATCGACGAGAACATCATCAAGGCGCGCTTCGACAAGGACGTGCACGTGATCGTGCTCACCGGCGCGGGCGAGAAGATGTTCTGCGCCGGGGCCAACATCAACATGCTCAAGGCGTCCGATCCATACTTCAAGTACTTCTTCTGCCTGCACGCCAACGAGACCCTGTCGCGCCTCGAGCAGACGCCGAAGCTGGTGATCGCGGCGCTCAACGGCAACACCGTCGGCGGCGGCCTCGAGATCGCCATGGCCGCGGACCTGCGCATCGCCAGGAAGGGCGGCGGCAAGGTCGGCCT
This sequence comes from Thermoanaerobaculia bacterium, assembly GCA_044230215.1. GTDB lineage: Bacteria > Acidobacteriota > Thermoanaerobaculia > Multivoradales > JAGPDF01 > JAGPDF01. The sequence goes on from JBGARM010000037.1 coordinate 8,711, forward strand.
CCCCGAGGTGTCGCTGGGCGTTCTGCCGGGCACCGGCGGCACGCAGCGCCTGGTGCGCATCGTCGGCAAGAGCCGGGCGATCGAGCTCATGGTCACCGGGCGCCTGTTCTCCTTCGAGGACGCCCTCGGCTACGGCATCATCGACTCGATCCTCGAAGGCGACGACTTCATGGGCCAGATTCACGAGTACGCCAAGCAGTTCTGCCCGCCGAACAAGGCGGCGAAGGCGGTCGGTCGCATCAAGCGCGCCGTGCAGTCGGGCGCCGAGATCCCGTTCGAATCGGCGATGACCCTCGAGCGCGAGCTGCAGCAGCAGCTCTTCCAGAGCGACGACGCCAAGGAAGGGCTCACCGCCTACATCGAGAAGCGCACGCCGCAGTTCACCGCCAAGTGATGTCGCACGGTCCGGCGGGCGCACGACGCCGAGTGGCACGACGTCTGGCGCTCGTCGCGCCGGTGAGAACACCGATCGGCAAGTTCGGCGGCGGCCTCGCCGGCCTTTCTGCCGCCGACCTCGGCACGCACGCGGCGGACGCCTGCCTGCGGCGTGCCGGAGTCGAGCCCCAAATGGTCGATCAGCTGATCTTCGGCCATGGCCGCCAGGCGAATGGCGGCCCGAACAGCGCCCGGCAGATCTCCTTCCGCGCCGGCATCCCGGTCGACCGTCCGGCGTACACGGTCAACCAGGCCTGCGGCTCGGGGCTTCAGTCGATGATCTCCGCCGCGCGCACGATCCTCCTCGGCGAAGCCGAGGTCATCCTCGCCGGCGGCACCGAGAGCATGTCGAACACGCCCTACATGTTGCCGCGAGCACGCTGGGGCTATCGCCTGGGCACCGACGAGATCGTCGACGGCATGTACAAGGACGGTTTCAACGACCCGCTCTCCGGCCTCATCATGGGAGAGACCGCCGAGGAGCTGGCGGTCGAGGCCGGCGTCACCCGCGAAGCCGCCGACCTCTACGCCGTCGAGACCCAGCGGCGCTGCGAGGCGGCGCGCGCGCGCGGACGCTTCACCGCCGAGATCGAGCCGATCCGCATCCAGGGCCGGAAGGGCGACACGGTGATCGCGGCCGACGAGCATCCGCGCGACGGCGTCACCCTGGAGTCGCTGGCCAAGATGCCGGCGGTCTTCCGCCAGAACGGTACCGTCACGGCGGCGAACGCTTCCGGCATCACCGACGGCGCCGCGGCGCTCCTGGTCGCCAGCGAAGCGGCGGCAGAGCGCCTCGGCCTGCAGCCTGCAGGCTACCTGCTCGACTGGGAGGTGGTCGGCGTCGAGCCCAGGATCATGGGCATCGGACCGGTGCCGGCGACCCGCAGTCTCCTCGCGCGCAACGGCCTCGACTACGCCGACATCGAAGCGGTAGAGCTCAACGAAGCGTTCGCATCCCAGGCGCTGGCCTGCCTCGCCCAGCTGCCGTTCGACCCCGCGCGGGTCAATCCCGACGGCGGCGCCATCGCACTCGGCCATCCGATCGGCGCCACCGGCGCCCGCATCGTCGTGACCCTGCTCGCGGGCATGGCGGAGCGCGGGCAACGGCTCGGCATCGCCACGCTCTGCATCTCCGGCGGCATGGGCATTGCCGTCCTCGTCGAACGAACGACCTCCTGAGGACCGATCCCGGCATGCCCAATCTCGTCGTCGCCTACATCAAGGAAGACAAGGTCGCGCCGTATCTCGAGGCGCTGGCGGCGGTCGGCGTGCCGGAGTCGGACATCTTCCGCGCCACGCCGCGCAGAACCGCCACGGTCGATCTCCACGCCCTCCTCGCCCGCGCCGACGGGCTGCTGCTCACCGGCGGCGCCGACCTCCAGCCCTGTCTCTACGGCGAGGCCCGTATCCGCGAAGCGAATCTCGACAAGCCGGTGCCGGATCGCGACCAGATGGAATGGGACCTGCTCGTCGAGGCGCGCGCGCACCGCACGCCGGTGTTCGGCATCTGCCGCGGGCATCAGATGGTCAACGTGTTCCTGGGCGGATCCCTCCACCAGGACATCGAGCTGCAGACCGGCCGCCAGGGGCACGACAACTTCATCGACCGCGGCTTCGCCCTCGACCACCTGGCGCACGACGTGTTCTCGACCGGAATCTCCCATCCGTTCGCCTCCCGGCTGGAGCGATCCGGACATCCGGCAGTCAACAGTCGACATCACCAGGCGGTCAAGTCGCCGGGACGAGGGCTCGTCGCGGCCGCGGTGGCCGCCGACGGCACGATCGAAGCGACGGTCGCGCCGGATCCGGAGTGGTGGATCACTTCGGTTCAGTGGCACCCCGAAAATCTCGTTGAGCAGCCGTTCCACCGCGGCCTGTTCGAGGACTTCCTGGAGGCCGCCGCGGAGTTCGCCGAGCACCGCGCGCCGCTGGTCTCCGCCGGAGCGATGCGATGAATCCCATCTCGGACCTTCTGGTCGTCGAGCGCGAGGGACGGGCGGCGACGCTCACCTTCGGCCGCCCGCCGCTCAACATCCTCGACCTTGCCCTCCTCGCCGGACTCGACGCGGCGATCGCCAGCCTGGCCGAAGACCGCGAGCTGCAGTTCGTCTTCGTCCGCGGCGCCGGCGAGAAGGCCTTCTCGGCCGGTGTCTCGGTGCAGGACCACACCCCGGACAAGATCGACCGCATGCTCCTGTCGTTCCACGGCGCTCTCGCCCGGTTGCGCGACCTCGAAGCGCTGACCGTTGCGCTCGTCGACGGGCACTGCCTCGGCGGCGGCATGGAGCTGGCACTCGTCGCGGACCTCGTCCTCGCCACCGAGCGCAGCAGGTTCGGCCAGCCGGAAATCGCCCTCGGCTGCTATCCGCCGGTGGCCGCGGCGCTCTATCCGCAGCGCATCGGCAGCGGCCGCACGCTCGAGCTGCTGCTGACCGGACGCACTTTCGACTGCGCCGAGGCGCTGGCGCTCGGTTTCGTGCACGAGCGCTTCGCCGACCGCGCCGCGCTGGACGAGCGCGCCGCGGCGCTCTCGGCCGCCATCCAGCGCCAGAGCGCCGCCGTCACGCGGCTGACCAAGCGCGCCGTCCGCGCCGGCGAGACGCGGGCCTATACGCCGGCCCTCGCCGAGGCCGAGCGGCTCTATCTGCGCGAGCTCACGGCGACCGCCGACATGGCCGAAGGAATCCAGGCGTTCGTCGACAAGCGCCCGCCGGTCTGGCGCCACCGCTGAACCGACACCGAAGCCGGAAGACGCTTTCACTCCCCCGCGCAGGATGGCGCCCGAGAGAGCCCCGATGATCGAGACGCCCAGCCGGTTCGCCCCACTCCTGCCGCTGCGGCTCGCCGTCGGCGCGGGACTCGTCTGCGCTCTCGCCGCTTTCGCGCTCCCGACGCCGGCGGTGCCCATCGCCCAGGCACCGGCTGGCGAGACCGCGAAGCCGGTCACCTTTGCCTTCGCGCCGCCAGCCGGCGGCGCCTTCACGCAGCGCGAGATCTACGTCGAAACGGCCAAGTTGGGCGGCATCCAGGAGCAGATCACGCTCGCTTCCGAGGTCAGCCTGCGCGTCTCGCAGGAGGCCGGACGCTCCTTCCTGCTCTACCGCGTCGAGCGCGCCGCCGCAGCCCGCGACGGCAAGCCGAGCGATGCCGCGATGGTCGCCGCGATGACCGGCAGCGAGACCGTCAATGTCGTGCGGCCCGACGGCGCTCTGGCGAAGATCGACGGCATGCGGCGGCTCACGGAGCAGATGCTGCCGGCACTGCAAGGCGAGGAACGCGCCGCGCTCGAGAAGCGCCTGCGCGAGAATCGCATCGAGGACCGCACGCGCGCCAGCTGGTTCGAGGCGACCGAGATCCTCGCCGGCCAGACTCTCGAGCTCGGGCGCGACTACTACTTCGATGCCGCCTGGCCCACCGACGACGGCTGGATCCGGCACCAGACACTCCTCCGCCTGGGGCCGTGGGAGAAGACGCCGCACGGGCTGCGCCTGCGCCTCCAGCTCGCCTACGTGCCGGATGCGCGCGCCGAAGTCCCGGCGGCCGTGCGGCTGAAGCCGAAGAGCTCCACTGCGTTTACGCCCGCGGCTCCCGGCAGACTGACCAAGGGCTTTTCGATCTCCGGCGGCGCGAGCCGCCTCGTCGACCCGGCGACGCTGCTCGTCTGGAAGGATCAGAGCGTGCGCCGGGTGCGCAACCGTCTGGAAGTTTCGGAAGAGCTGGCGCTCACCGTCTCTTCCGAAGAGAAGAGCGACATCACACTCGAACCGGCGCCGCCGGCCTCATCGGCACCGCCGGCAAACCACTGAAACGAAGCGAGGAGAAACATGCCCCAGACCGTACTTTCCGCCCGCGAAGGCCGCGTCGCCATTCTCACCATCAACCGCCCCGACAAGCTCAACGCGCTGAACGAAGAGGTGCGTGTGGAGCTCCTGGCCGCGTTGGCCGCGATCGAGCACGACGACTCCGTCGGCGCCGTCGTCATCACCGGCTCGGGCGAGAAGTCCTTCATCGCCGGCGCCGACATCGGCGAGTTCGCCGGCCGATCTCCCTTCGACCAGCGCTTCGCCATGCGCAGCCCCCGCATCTTCGACATCATGGCCTCGTTCCCCAAGCCGGTCATCGCGATGATCAACGGCTTCTGCCTCGGCGGCGGCTGCGAGCTCTCGATGTCGTGCGACATGCGCATCGCCTCCGACAAGGCGCGCTTCGGCCAGCCGGAGATCAACCTCGGCCTCATCCCCGGCGGCGGCGGCACCCAGCGCCTGCCGCGCCTCGTCGGCATGGGTCACGCCATGCGCATGATCCTCTCCGGCGACATGATCCCCGCCGCCGAAGCGAAGGAGATCGGCCTGGTCGATCTCGTCTTCCCCGCCGACGAGCTCCGCGTCAAGACCCTCGAGCTCGCCCAGAAGATCGCCAGCAAGAGTCCGCTGACGCTCAAGGTCGCCAAGGAGGCCTTGCGCGCGTCGGAGAGGCTCGCCATCGAGGACGGCATCACCTACGAGCGCGACCTGTTCTGCCTCTGCTTCTCCTCGAAGGACAAGGAAGAGGGCGTCGCCGCGTTCCTCGACAAGCGCCCGGCGGCCTGGACCGGCAAGTAGGGCTTTCCATCCGCCCCGGACAAGTCGGTGGTCGGGTCACTCCGGCACTCGGGCTCGGCGTCAGTGGTCGCGCTGCTCCGGCACTCGGGCTCGGCGTCAGTGGTCGCGCTGCTCCGGCACTCGGGATCCAAGGCGGGCTCCTACTTGAAGCGTGGTCGCCCACCTTGGATCCCGAG
>JBGARM010000380.1:0-3288 GCA_044230215.1 Thermoanaerobaculia bacterium
CTGAGCCTTGGCTCCGGCAACATCGGACCGGCGCCGGCCTTCGGCCTGCACTTCGGCCAGTTTCGCGTTGGATTCGACCATGCTCGAACGAGCCGTGTTCTCGCCCAGCACCGCGTTGGCCTCGGCCCCGGCGACCTTGATGCGCTGCTCGTAGGCGGCGCTGAACGGCATGTTGGTGTAGTCGATCAGGAGATCGCCGGAGGTGGCGTTCACTTCGGAGCGCATGCCCAGGGGACGGCTGCCGTTGAGACTGGCCCAATAGGTATCGCGGCAGCCGACGCCGAGCTGGTTGCCGCCGAGCGGCGGGTTGGTGCAGCCGGCGCCCTGCTTGCAGACGCCCTCCGTCGAGTTCGTGGAGACGAAGCCGTGCTTCAGCCAGCTCATGCCGACCTGGTCGAGGCGACCGTCCTTGAGGCGGTAGAGACCCTGGGCGATCACCGGATGCTGCTTGCTGGTCAGCCCGCCGCCACAGCCGCTGCCGTCGCACCAGTTGACCGGCGTGTCGCCGATGTTGCACGAGGTCGTCCCCACCGTGTAGCCGAGGATGCCGCCGGTGTTGCCGTAGTTGTCGACGGTGTCGAGCAGGTTGATCGTGACATCCGGTCCCAACGTCGGAATGCCCTGGGCGCCGAGCGCGGAAACGCCGCCGGCGAGCGTCAGGGAGACTGCCGCGCCGAGCACCACGACGAACGATCGAAGAGCCTTGTGGCAAGAGAAGACGTCGAACATGCAGATCCCCTTTACTGAGCTGTATGCGGTTGAAGCCTCTGGCTGCCGAAGCGGAGTCAAGGAAAAGCAGCCGACCATTGCCCGGTGTCGCCGAACTCGAAACCGTCGGAGAAGATTCCCGGGAAGGTGAAGTCGACGAAACCGGGCGAGCCGGGCTTGAAGAACGCCAGGCGGTGGGTACCGCTGGCGGGGGAGTCGGCATCGAACCAGAAGTTGAACATCGTCGCCCAGCGCAGCGCGTTGGCGTTGGGGTTGGCGGCGAACTCCTCGCTCGCCCACGAGATCACCGAGTTGGGGTCGTTGACGGCGTTGGTCCAGTCGGTCGTCGCGTAAGGTTCGCCCGAGTGGTGCTCGATGTCCTTGAAGCCGGCGTTGGTGAACGCCGTGCCGTCGGGGAAGTCGATGGCGAACAACTGGCCGGAGCGGTCCGAGTTCATGTTGCGGATGGCATACTCGAAGTGCCAGACGCCGGAAGTCGGATTCGTCACCCGGCGCGCCACCTCGAAGCGTTCGACGATCGCGCCGGGAATGTCGACGTTGACGAGCTCGACCCCGGCGTCCTCCGCCTGCCAGGCGCGAAGGGCGGACCTCTCGCGGATCGTCGCACCCGACAACGAGAGCTCGAACGGGGAGGTCGTCTGAACCGTCACCCTGCGGTAGGAGGCGTTGTTGAAACCATTGCCGGATGCTGCGTCGTTGTCGACGACGTATTGCGCTTCGATCCAGTAGAGCGCTCCCGGGTTCGATGCCGCCGCGAGGTCGGACTCGAGAACCTTGACGTGCTGCTCGACGACGTCGCCGGGAAAGGTCTGGGAATAGGGGTAGGGGAAGACGCCAGTGGTTGCGTTGACCTCCGACCGCCGGCCCAGCGGAGTGCTGCCGTTCAGGTTGGAGCCATAAGTGTCGGTGCAGCCGACGCCCAACTGGTCGCCGCCGAGTGGCGGGGTGGTGCAGGAAGGATGCCCGGTCTGGCAGGCTGCGTTCGGACTGTTCGTCGACAGGAATCCGTGCTTCAGCCAGCTCATGCCGATTTGCTCGAAGCGCCCGGCTTTCAACCGGTACATTCCCTGCGCGATCACCGGGTGCTGGTCGTCGGTGAGCGCGCCGCAGCCGCCCCCGTTGTTGCACCAGTTCACCGGCTGGTTGCCGACGTTGCACGAGTTGGTGCCTACCGAGTAGCCGCGATACCCCCCGGACGAGCCGTAGTTGGTGGTGCCCGTGAGATCGATGATCGTGACGTCGGGGCCCGAGGTCGGCGTCTGCGCCGCGGCTGCACCGGCCAGGCCGAGCGACAGCGCGAGCCAGGCGGCGGCTCCGGCCGCGATGCGGCGGGCTTGGCGCCGGCGGCCGGCGCCGAAGAGATTCGGTGCGCTGGACAACATGGAACCTGTCTCCGTCAATGGATCGGGTCGGGGCTCGCCAGAGCCGCCGCGAGCGCGCTCGCCTGCGGGTGGCCGGGTCTTTTATTCAGGGGGGTCGCGAGCTCGTCGCGGGCCGCCACGTCTCTGCCCAACGCCACCCACCTCTGCGCGAGCAGCACGTGGAGGTCGGCGGCCTGCGGTTCGGCGGCGATCGCCTGCTGGTAGATCGCCGCGGCCTCGCCCAGGCGGCCCGTCTGGGCCAGCATGCCGGCCAAATTCTCCCGCGCTTCGCGGTTGGCGGGTTCGATCGTCAGCACCTGGCGAAAGTTCTCGATGGCGCGCTCCGGGTTTCCCTGCAAAGCGTGGATAATTCCCCAATTATAAGCCAGTACGGCCGAGTGGGGAAAGTGGAGCAGTCCACGCTCGAAAAAGCTCCCGGCAGCGGTCAGAGCCGCCGGGGAGCCGCTCTTTGCGAGCAGCATGCCGACCCCGGCATAGGCCTCGAAGCGCGACGGATCGACGACCAGGGCGCGTTCGCCGGCGAGCGTCAGGCCGCCCAGGTCGCCCAGGTCGGCGGCGTCGCGGGCCGCCAGCAGCAGGATCTCGTAGGGCGAGTCCTGGAGCAGGAGGGCGCGGGCGCTCGCGGCGCGGAAAGCCGGCAGATCGCCGGCCAGCCAGGCGCTCCAGGCCAGGCTGGAATCGAGTCCGCGCCAGCGGAAGAGCCCCCAGCGCTCGACGCGAGTCAAGTGTGCCGCAGCTTTCGCGGCGGCGGCGCGCTCCCCGGCGGTGGGTGTCGCCAGTGGCTCGGCGATCTGCAGCCCGGCCCGACGCAGCCGGGCGGTCTCGGCGAAGGCGCGCTCGCCGCGCAAGACCTCGGTCTGGAGCCAGCCGCAGTGGACCCAGAAGAGGGTGAGCGCCGCGAAGCCGGCGGCGAAGGCCCAGCCAGCCCGCGACAGGCGGCCGGCGCGCTTCAGCGTCCGGTGGCGGAAGGCGAGGTCGCGGCGGATCACCAGGCGCACCGCCAGAAGGGTGAGGAAGGCGAGCACTCCGGCCAGTCCGAGCGTCATCAGGAAGGGCACGTCGCCGTAGAGGCCGCGGAAGCTCGCGAAGGCGAGGACGAAGGCGATCCCGAGGACGAGCTCTTCGCCCCAGCTCAGCGGCTAGGCGCGCTTGGCGAGGTCGGGACCCGGGGCGGACG
>JBGARM010000381.1:0-3284 GCA_044230215.1 Thermoanaerobaculia bacterium
TGGGGCGCGCGCGGCGCCGGCGAGCGCCAGCTCCTCAAGCAGCTGGTGCACCGCCTGCGGCAGAAGATCGAGCCCGAGCCGGCGGCACCGCGCTACCTCGTCACCGCCGCCGGCGAAGGCTACCGCTTCGAGCCCCGGCCGGGCTGATCCGGCTCCGGCGACGTGCGGCAGGGTCCGCCGGTCGGCGGTTTGGCCAGTCCGCCGGCGGCGTGAGAGACTTCGCCGCGACTTTTCCTCAAGACAGAATCTCCTCAAGGAGGCCCGAGTGTTTGCCGACCTGCTGCGCAAGAAGAGCCTCGACGAGATCCTGGCCGCACCGGAGGAGGGCCACGGTCAGGGATTGAAGCGGAATCTCTCGGCCTTCAGCCTGACGATGCTCGGCATCGGCGCGGTGATCGGCGCCGGCATCTTCTCCTCGGTGGGGACCGCGGCTGCCGGCGGCGCCGATCATTTGGGCGCCGGGCCGGCGTTGATGGTCTCGTTCGTCCTCACCGCCATCGCCTGCGGCTTCGCCGCCCTGTGCTATGCCGAGCTGTCGGCGATGGTGCCGATCTCGGGCTCGGCCTACACCTATTCCTACGCCACGCTGGGTGAGCTCGTCGCCTGGATCATCGGCTGGGACCTGATCATCGAATACGCGGTCGGCAACATCGCGGTGGCGATCTCCTGGTCGGGTTATTTCCAGGAGCTGCTGCGCGGCTTCGGCCTTGAGTGGCCGGTCTGGCTCGGCATCGACTACCGCACCGCTTCGCAGGCCGCGTCGAGCGTCGCTGCCGCGCTGGCCGCCGGCAAGGACCCGCTGACCGAGCTCGGCCCGGCCGCCGTGCGCTCGGCGCAAGCGCTCGTCGACGCGCCGCATTTCGGCTCGCTGGCGGTGGTCTTCAATCTGCCGGCCTTCCTGATCGTCATGCTGATCACGGTGATCCTGGTGCGCGGCATCCGCGAGAGTGCTTCTTTCAACAGCTGGATGGTCGGCCTGAAGCTGGCGATCATCGCCTTCTTCCTCGGCATGGGCGCCTTCTACGTCAAGCCGGAGAACTGGCATCCGTTCGCGCCCAACGGCTTCCACGGCATCGCCGGGGCGGCGGCGATCATCTTTTTCGCCTACATCGGCTTCGACGCCGTGTCGACGGCTTCCGAGGAGAGCATCAATCCGCAGCGCGACATGCCGATCGCCATCCTCGGCAGCCTGGCGATCTGCACCGTGATCTACATCGCCGTCGCCGCGGTCCTCACCGGGATGATGCCGTGGAATCAGCTCGGCACCGCCGAGCCGCTCGCCACCGCCTTCTCGAACATGGGCATGCAATGGCCGGCCCTGGTCATCTCCGTCGGCGCCGTCTTCGCCACCACGTCGGTGCTGCTGGTCTTCCAGTACGGTCAGCCGCGCATCTTCTTCTCGATGGGACGCGACGGTCTGCTGCCCGGCTGGGCGGCGAAGATCCATCCGAAATACCGCACGCCGCACGTCACCACCTGGATGACCGGGATCTTCGTCGCGGTGCTCGCCGGCCTCGCGAATATCGACGAGATCGTGCAGCTCACCAACATCGGCACCCTCTTCGCTTTCGTCCTGGTCTGTATCGGCGTGTCCGTCCTGCGGGTCAAGGATCCGCACCGCCACCGGCCCTTCCGCGTCCCGGGCGGCGCCTTCCTCGTGCCGACACTGGGCGCGGCGTGCTGCATCTTCCTCATGGTCTACCTGCCGCCGGCCTCGTGGTGGCGGTTCATCGGCTGGCTGGTGGTCGGCGCCTCGATCTACGCTGCCTACGGCTACAGCTCGAGCGTCCTCGGCCGCAAGGCCGGACGGCCGGCGACGCGCCCGCCGTTCATGACCTGGATGGCGTACGGCTTCGCCCTCGCCGGCACGGGTCTGTTCGTGATTCCGCACGACGCCGGACTCGGCCAGCTTCTCGCCGAAGCGGGCGATGCGGCGAGCCTCGACCACACCCGGGCGCTCATCGGCCTGGCGCTCATCTTCGTGGGCGTGGCGGCGGTGGCGATCGGCGCCGTCATGGGGCGGCGGCGCCTCGCCTGAGCGGGATCCCGGGGTGAACGCGCGGGCGCCCGAAGGGCGCTTCTGGGACATGAACGGTTACCAGTGGGCGGTGCTCGTCGCCGCGTGGCTGGGCTGGGGCTTCGACGTCTTCGACGGCCTGCTGTTCAACTTCGTCGCGCCCAACTGCGTGCCGACGCTGCTCGGCCTGACGATCGGCTCGCCGGAGGCGCGCGCGGCAACGCTGCGCTGGACCGGCGCGTACAGCTCGCTGCTGCTCGTCGGCTGGGCGGCTGGCGGCATCCTCTTCGGCCGGCTCGCCGACCGTATCGGCCGGACGCGCACCCTGACGCTCACCATGCTGCTCTACGCCGGTGGCACGGCGCTCTGCGCCTTCGCCCCCAACCTCTGGGTGCTCGGCCTCTTCCGGCTGATCTCGGCGCTAGGCATCGGCGGCGAGTGGGCGGCGGGAGCGGCGATGGTGGCCGAGGTGGTGCCGGAGAAGCGCCGGGTCGAGGCCGGGGCGCTGCTCTACACCTCGGCTCCGCTCGGCCTCGCGCTGGCGAGCCTCGTCAACTCTTTCGTCGCCGGCAACCTCTTCGCCGGCCGGCCGGAGATGTCGTGGCGGGCCGTTTTTCTGGCCGGTCTGGTGCCGGCGGGCGTGGCGCTCCTGGTGCGCCGCTTCGTGCGCGAGCCCGAGCGCTGGGTGGCGACGGCCGCGGGCGCGCGACGGGCCCGCTTCGGCGAGCTCTTCGACCCGGCGCACCGCCGCCGCACGCTCTCCGGCTTCGTCATGGCGTTGGTCGCGCTCCTCACCTGGTGGAGCTGCAACGTCTTCATTCCGGTGGTCGCTTCGGGCCTGGCGCAGAGCGCCGCGACGGCGCGCGGCCTCGAGCGTGAAGCGATGCTGGCGCTCTCCGAAGCGTGGAAGTCGCGGGCGGTCGCCTACTTCAACTGGGGAGGTCTCCTGGGAACCCTGCTCACCGTGCCGGCGGCGAAGCTCCTCGGCCGGCGGGTCATGTTCGGGATCTACTACCTGCTCTCGGCCGCGGCCATCTTCGGCACCTTCGGGCTGGACTTGCCGCCCGAGACCCGCCTGGCGCTCTACTTCTGGATCGGCTTGACCGTCTTCGGCGTCTTCGGCAGCTTCACCTACTACCTGCCGGAGCTCTTTCCCACCCGCCTGCGGGCGAGCGGCGCCGGCTTCTGCTACAACGCCGGCCGCATCCTCGCCGCGTTCGGACCGTTCTGGGTCGGGAGCGTCGCCGCCCGCGGCGCCGAGAGCACG